>NZ_JANEWI010000034.1:0-57249 GCF_028069775.1 Citrobacter sp. Igbk 17
TAAACCGGGATGAATAATCCGGGTGGTGACAAAGAAATTCGGTGGAGCGGTAGTTCAGTTGGTTAGAATACCTGCCTGTCACGCAGGGGGTCGCGGGTTCGAGTCCCGTCCGTTCCGCCACTTATTAAGAGCCCTGAGCATTTGCTCAGGGCTTTTTCTTTGCCTGTAACTTTATTATTGCTAAATTCGCAAAAATCCTCTGCGTTTTTCGCTCTTTTTCTATAAAGAGCAGAAGGTCATAATCCCCTCAGTTAACGAACATTGTGATTAAAAAGAGGAATTCTATGACTATCCCTGCATTTGGTTTAGGTACTTTCCGCCTGAAAGACGACGTGGTTATCGCTTCTGTTAAAACAGCTCTGGAGCTGGGTTACCGCGCAGTCGACACTGCACAAATCTATGATAATGAAGCGGCTGTTGGCCAGGCGATTGCCGAAAGTGGCGTACCGCGTAATGAGTTGTACATCACAACTAAGATCTGGATTGAGAATCTTGGTAAAGACAAGCTGATCCCAAGCCTGAAAGAGAGCCTGAAAAAACTGCGCACAGATTATGTTGATCTGACGCTGATCCACTGGCCATCACCAAATGATGCTGTCTCTGTTGAAGAGTTTATGCAGGCATTGCTCGAAGCCAAAGAGCAAGGGCTGACTCGTGAAATTGGTATCTCTAACTTCACTATCCCATTGATGGAAAAAGCTATTGCTGCTGTGGGTGCAGAGAATATTGCGACTAACCAGATTGAGTTATCTCCGTATCTGCAAAGCCGTAAGGTTGTTGACTGGGCGAAAGAGCACGGTATCCACATCACCTCATACATGACACTGGCCTACGGTAAGGCGCTGAAAGATGAAGTGATTGCTCGCATTGCCGCTAAACATAACGCGACGCCGGCCCAGGTGATTCTGGCATGGGCGATGGGGGAAGGTTACTCTGTGATCCCTTCTTCTACTAAGCGTGAAAACCTGGCAAGCAACCTGCTGGCACTGGAACTGCACCTTGATGCGGAAGACAAAGCGGCAATCGCTGCTCTGGATTGCAACGATCGCCTGGTTAGCCCGGAAGGTCTGGCGCCTGAGTGGGATTAATCGCCTGACCCTCTGTGCCTTTAACCCTCTTTTACAGCTCCTTCGGGAGCTGTTCTTATATATTCACTTAAAAAATCGATAAATGCCCGAATACGGGTACTGACGGCACGATCGCTGTAATACACCGCGCTGAAAGGCATCTCGACTGGCAGCCGTTTATCCGCCATCAATTCGACCAGCTTACCCTGAGCGATCTCTTTATCAATCATATAATCTGAAAGACAAGCAATACCGTTGCCGCTCAGGCAAAGCTGCTTCAGCGTTTCGCCACTGTTCGAAGATAGACCGCAATCAACCTCATGCAATTGTCCGTCACTGCAGGCTATGGGCCAGGTATTGAGCGAAATGGGTTCAGAAAACCCCAGACACAGGTGCTGCTTAAACTCTTCAACAGTCTCTGGTTTACCGAAACGGGCAATATAGTCGGGCGAAGCAATAATCTTACGGTAGCTGGTAAAGAGTGGACGTGCGCGCAGACTTGAGTCAGTTAAGGTACCGGCACGTATCGCAACATCCACTTTTCGTTCAATAAGATTGATAAATGTCTCTGAGGAAACCAGCGACAACGTCATCTCGGGATAGCGCTCACGGAAAGGTTTGATCAGTGGCATCAGGAAATGCAACATCACCGGTGTTGCGGCATCGATACGCAGCAAACCGCGCGGTGTATTACGCGACTCCATGATTTCGGTTTCCGCCGCAGCCATATCCTGCAGTATCTGTTGTACACGCCTGAAGTAGCGTTCACCTTCTTCTGTCAGACTGAGCTGCCGGGTTGTTCGATTGAGCAAACTAACGCCCAGCTTCATCTCCAGCTTCTTTACTGCCCGACTGACCGCGGAATTGGCCTGCCCAAGCTGCTCTGCGGCCCGGCTAAAGCTACCGCTTTCCACGACCGCGACAAAAATTGCCAGTTCTTCGGAGGTTGCTTTCATTTTTGCACCTGAAGCAAAATTATATTGAGATTTTGAATATTTTTGTTATTAAAACATCCCGGCATACTGCCTGTCATCTGATTACTGATGATATGGAGCTATTTATGCCTCTCGCTTTATTTGCACTGACAATAAGTGCCTTCGCTATTGGTACGACTGAATTTGTGATTGTCGGCCTGGTGCCGACCATTGCTGAACAACTGGCGATCTCTTTACCTTCTGCCGGGATGCTGGTTTCAATCTATGCGCTGGGTGTCGCGATCGGAGCGCCAGTATTGACAGCCCTGACCGGACGTCTGCCACGTAAGCAACTGTTGGTGGCGCTGATGGTCCTGTTTACGGCCGGTAACTTGTTGGCATGGCAGGCACCTGGTTATACGACATTAATTGTCGCCCGCCTGCTGACAGGCCTGGCACACGGTGTCTTCTTCTCAATTGGTTCTACGATTGCGACAGGCCTGGTGCCAAAAGAGAAAGCCGCTTCTGCCATCGCTATCATGTTTGGTGGTTTAACGGTTGCACTGGTGACGGGAGTACCGCTGGGTACATTTATCGGACAACATTTTGGCTGGCGTGAGACTTTCCTTGCCGTATCACTGTTGGGTGTGATTGCACTGATTAGCAGCCAACTGCTGATCCCTGCGAATATTCCGGGTCGGGCGGCTGCCAGCATTCGTGATCAGGTAAAAGTGTTAACCCACCCACGCCTGTTGCTTATCTACGCGGTTACGGCGTTGGGGTACGGTGGTGTCTTCACTGCGTTCACCTTCCTGGCACCTATGATGCAGGACCTGGCAGGCTTCTCGCCGGCAGCGGTAAGCTGGATCTTACTGGGCTATGGCGTATCGGTCGCTATCGGTAATATTTGGGGAGGTAAGCTGGCGGATAAACATGGTGCTGTCCCGGCGCTGAAATTTATCTTCGCGGCGCTGTTTGTCCTGCTGATGGTCTTTCAACTGACGGCCTCTACGCAATACGCTGCGTTAGTGACGATTCTGGTGATGGGGATCTTCGCCTTTGGCAATGTTCCAGGTTTGCAGGTTTACGTGGTACAGAAAGCGGAACAATTTACCCCCAATGCGGTGGATGTGGCATCCGGTCTGAACATTGCTGCGTTTAATATTGGTATTGCGCTTGGCTCTGTGATTGGCGGACAAACGGTAGAGCATTATGGTTTAGCACAGACTCCGTGGATTGGTGCGCTGATTGTTCTGGTTGCTTTTTTACTGATGGGTATCAGCGGTCGCCTGGATAAACCGGCGCGGGTAGTATTGGGATAAATCATTGATGTAAGTACCCACTTACAAAACAAACTGCAATTGTTCGTTGAAAGTGAGTGCTAAAGTCCCTATAACAGAAGAACCAGTCCGGCTGCGGACTGGTTGACGTTATAGAGGTTTGAAAGTCTAAAGTGCGAAAAAACACCTATGCCATGCGCTATGTTGCCGGACAGCCCGCTGAGCGGATTTTACCGCCAGGGTCATTTGCGCATATCGGCCAGGCATTACCTGCAGGCGTGCCGTTAAGCAGTGAAGATCGCATTCGCGTGCTGGTATGGAATATTTTTAAACAGCAGCGCGCAGAATGGCAGTCGGTGCTGAAGAATTTTGGCAAAGACGCGCATCTGGTGTTATTGCAGGAAGCACAAACCACGCCTGAACTGGTGCAGTTTGCGACCGCTAACTATCTTGCCGCCGATCAGGTTCCCGCTTTCGTGTTGCCTCAGCATCCTTCTGGCGTCATGACGCTTTCTGCTGCACATCCGGTCTACTGCTGTCCATTGCGCGAGCGTGAGCCAATTTTACGCCTGGCAAAATCGGCTCTGGTCACAGTGTACCCGCTGCCTGACTCGCGTTTATTGATGGTGGTGAATATCCACGCGGTAAACTTCAGCCTCGGCGTCGATGTCTATAGTAAGCAGTTACTTCCCATTGGGGATCAAATCGCCCATCACAGTGGTCCGGTGATTATGGCCGGTGATTTCAATGCCTGGAGCCGCCGACGAATGAATGCGCTGTACCGCTTTGCGCGTGAAATGTCGCTGCGCCAGGTTCGCTTTACCGACGATCAACGCCGGCGTGCGTTTGGTCGCCCACTCGACTTTGTGTTTTATCGTGGTTTGAACGTGAGTGAGGCCTCTGTGCTGGTCACTCGCGCCTCCGACCACAATCCACTACTCGTTGAATTCAGTCCCGGCAAGCCTGAGCAATAAAGGTATGTCAGGTCTGCCGTAGGGCAGGCCTGTGATGGTTGCCCTTCATATTTCACAACAACCGAAGGACAACACAATGACAACACGCTCCCACCATGACAACGTCGAAAAGCAGTTTGGCTCTCAGGCTAACGCCTATTTAACCAGCACCGTACATGCTACTGGTCGTGATTTACAACGACTGGCGGAAAGGCTGTCTGCTTTTCCACAGGCACGGGTACTGGATATGGGATGTGGAGCAGGACACGCCAGCTTTGTGGCTGCGCAAAACGTTCAACAGGTTGTGGCTTATGATTTATCGTCTCAAATGCTTGAGGTGGTCGCAGAGGCTGCAAAAGAGAAGGGCCTGGACAGCATCACCACGCAACAGGGATATGCAGAGAGCCTGCCGTTCGGCGATTGCGCTTTTGATGTAGTGATTAGCCGCTATTCGGCGCATCACTGGCATGATGTCGGACGTGCGCTGCGTGAAGTCAATCGTGTACTGAAACCCGGTGGTGTGGCGATCGTAATGGATGTGATGTCGCCAGGACATCCGGTCCGTGATATCTGGTTGCAAACTGTCGAAGCGTTACGCGACACCTCGCATGTCCGCAATTATTCCAGCGGTGAATGGCTGTCTTTAATCAACGATGCCGGTTTGATTACCAATACCGTGTTGACCGATCGCCTGCCGCTGGAGTTCAGTTCGTGGGTGGCGCGGATGCGTACACCTGCCGCGTTGACAGAAGCGATTCGTTTATATCAGGAGAGCGCATCTGCTGAAGTGAAAGCCTACTTCGCGTTACAGGAGGATGGTTCATTCACCAGTGATACGATAATGGTTGAGGCACATAAAGCGGGATAAATAAAAAAGGCACTGGGGGGAAACCAGTGCCTTCATTTTTACAATGCTATCAGGAGTCAGGCATGCCGTTGTTTTTGACAAACAACGTGAGCTGATCGCCCGGTTGCAGATTGTCCGTATCGCTGTTCCAGCGCATTACATCCTTGATGTTAACCCCGTGGCGTTTGGCAATGCTCGACAGAGAGTCGCCTTTACGCACACGATAGGTGATGCTATCGCTGTTGTTAGCCAGTCGCTGCGCGCTGTTGCCAGCACCTACGGTCAGGCTTTGGCCCACTTTCAGTGATGATCCACGCAGATTATTCCACTGCTGCAGATCCTTCGTGCTCACGCCAAGACGTGCAGCGACGCCAGAAAGCGTATCGCCAGAGCGAACTTTGTAACTACGGCTGTTCAGCGGCGTGTTATCAGCCACCAACGTTGACTGTACGGCTGCAATTTCGCCGGAAGCCAAAGACTCACGCAGCTTCTCTGCATGCTTCTTTGGTACCATCACGTATTGCGGACCGCTGGCACCCAACGTGGAGCCTTTCACACCTGCATTGAAGGTCTTCAGTTTGCTGACGGAAATACCCGCCATATCGGCAACCTGAGCCATCTCAACCGGGCTGTTCAGGCGAACACGTGCCAACGCACGGCTTTCGTCTGTGGTAGGCAGACGCACGCCATAGCGTTTGCTGTTTTTGAGAATATCACTCAATGCCAGCATTTTGGGCACATACTGCTTCGTTTCCTGAGGCAAAGGGAGCGACCAGAAATCGGTGGATTTACCCCGAGATTTGTTCGCTTTGATTGCCTTCATCACGCGACCTTCACCGCTATTATACGCGGCAACGGTCAGCAGCCAGTCGCCATCAAACATCTTGTTCAGACGCTGCATCATGTCCAGCGCGGCAGTGGTGGAAGCCACAATGTCGCGACGTGCATCATAATTGCGGGTCTGTTTTAAACCATAATTGCGCCCCGTGCTCGGAATGATCTGCCAAATACCTGCGGCATTGGCGCCAGACGTTGCGTGAGGATCAAAAGCGCTCTCCACTATGGGTAGTAGTACCAGTTCCATAGGCATGTTACGTTTCTTAACTTGCCCGGCTATCCAGTACAT
The DNA here is from genome assembly GCF_028069775.1 of Citrobacter sp. Igbk 17. Lineage (NCBI taxonomy): Bacteria > Pseudomonadati > Pseudomonadota > Gammaproteobacteria > Enterobacterales > Enterobacteriaceae > Citrobacter > Citrobacter sp. Igbk 17. The sequence goes on from NZ_JANEWI010000034.1 coordinate 6,188, forward strand.
ATACGGCTCTGCCCGTAAAGTTACATCGTGGAGATAGCTCTTATTGCGTAAATACTTCTGTTTTTGTTCGCGAATCCGGTTGTTTTCCGGAATTCCCATCTTTAGCTCGTCACCAATGAAAGCCCACAAATCCTGATCAGCAGCGATAGATGTTCCATCGTCCATCCATCGCGCCTGACTTGTAAACTTTCCTGCTTCCCCTTGACCAGCTGCAGAAAGGCTCTGTGCGTGCTGTTGGACGTTACCAGTATTCTGGCACCCAACAAGCAGGACAGAGGCGAGTAATATCGCTTTTGCCTTCATGTGTGTGTCAATAGTTGCTTAAAAGACGACCGATCATAACGGCGAAGTTTTCAAAAGGCAACCCGGAATTGTCAGAACGTATCTTTCTTTGACCTTAACCAGGCAAAACGCTCTTCAGGTTGTTGCAATATTGTTTCTTTGTTTATTTCATTAATTAAATCAATATCTTCCGTTCTTAAAAAAAGATTATTTCGCCGCTCATTTTTCAGAATTACGGGTAGTGTCATTTGTTTTTTTACGCGTAACTCATTAACTTTACGATAATATTCATTTATGCACGAATCGTGCGGCAGAATGCTTAAGGCAAACTTCATGTTTGCTAATGTGTACTCATGAGCGCAGCAGATCAATGTATCATCAGGAAGCGCACTTAATTTATTAAGTGATTGATACATCTGTGAAGCTGTACCTTCAAATAGTCTGCCACAACCGCCTGAAAAGAGTGTATCTCCGCAAAATAGATAAGGTTGGCTAAAGTAACAGATATGTCCTAAAGTGTGACCCGGCGTAGCAATTACCTTAAATTCATGCCCTAAAACGAGTGCAATATCGCCATCTTTGACTATATGGGTCGTTCCCTTATCTTGCGTTTCAGCCGGCCCGTAAACCACTAATTGTGGGAAATGTTGCAAAAGTTCTTTCACACCGCCAACATGATCATGGTGGTGATGGGTCAGGAGAATGGCCTCCGGCACCCAGTGATGTTCTGCAATCGCTTTCAGGACGGGAGCGGCTTCGCCCGGATCAACAATCAGGCAACGGTTTTCATTATTTGTCAGGACCCAGATGTAATTGTCCTGAAATGCGGGAATACTGTTAAGATTCATAAATTACCTCTCAATGCGTAACGGAAGGTTGTGATGAAACCGGCAAGGATCCCTCAAACTGTCGTAGCGCCCGTTAGCTGGGATGATTTACCCTGGGGTGAGCACTATCGTGAGGCGCTGGAACATCAGCTTAACCCGTGGTTCGCAAAAATGTACGGATTTCATCTGCTTAAGATTGGTAATTTAAGCGCAGAAATCAATTCCGAAGCGTGCGCGGTTTCTCATCAGGTAAATGTTTCTTTGCAAGGTTCGCCCATGCAGGTTACGGCCGATCCTTTACACCTTCCTTTTGCCGATAAATCCGTGGATGTCTGTCTGCTGGCTCATACACTACCGTGGTGCGCCGATCCGCATCGTTTATTGCGTGAAGCCGACCGGGTACTGATTGATGATGGCTGGTTAATACTAAGCGGGTTTAACCCGGTTAGCCTGATGGGATTGCGTAAGCTGGTGCCAGTGCTACGTAAAACACCGCCTTACAACAGCCGGATGTTTACCCTGATGCGCCAATTGGATTGGCTCTCTTTGCTGAATTTTGAGGTGCTGCACTATAGCCGGTTCCACGTGCTGCCCTGGGCGAAGCAAGGCGGTAAAATGTTAAGTGCGCATATTCCGGCACTGGGTTGTCTTCAGTTGGTTGTCGCGCGCAAGCGAACCATTCCGCTTACGCTCAATCCGATGAAACAAAGTAAAAGTAAGGCACGCATCCGCCAGGCTGTTGGGGCAACCCGACAATACCGCAAGCCAGACGCTTAAGACTCTGCCTGATACCCAACATCATCCTGGGTGGGACTCATTGCCGCAGCACGTGCAAGTTCATCACAGCGTTCATTTTCCGGATGACCCGCATGCCCTTTAACCCATTCCCATTTGATTTGGTGCGGCCCAAGTGCGGCATCCAGACGTTTCCACAGATCGACGTTCTTCACTGGCTTTTTATCTGCGGTTTTCCAGCCGCGTTTTTTCCAGTTGTGGATCCACTGTGTAATGCCCTGGCGCACGTACTGGCTGTCGGTGCTGAGTACCACTTCACATGGCTCTTTAAGTGCTTCCAGCGCGACGATTGCCGCCATCAACTCCATACGGTTATTGGTGGTGAGGTTGTACCCTTCGGCAAAGGTTTTTTCGCGCCCGCGATAGCGTAAGATAGCCCCATAACCGCCAGGACCTGGGTTTCCCAGGCAAGAACCATCGGTGAAAATTTCTACCTGTTTAAGCATCTCTGGTAGACTTCCTGTTTTAGCAAATCGAAATCAAACGATAAGTCTGACATAAATGACCGCTATGAGCACTGGAATTACACGGCAGATAGTCCTCGATACCGAAACCACCGGTATGAACCAGATTGGTGCCCACTACGAAGGCCATAAGATTATTGAGATCGGCGCGGTTGAAGTGGTTAACCGCCGTTTGACCGGAAATAACTTCCACGTCTACCTGAAGCCGGACCGGCTGGTGGACCCGGAAGCATTTGGCGTACACGGAATCGCCGATGAGTTCTTGCTTGATAAACCCACGTTCGCCGATGTCGCCGATGAGTTTCTTGACTATATCCGTGGCGCGGAGCTGGTCATCCATAACGCATCGTTTGATATCGGCTTTATGGATTACGAGTTCGCGAAACTCAATCGCGATATCCCGAAGACGAACACCTTCTGTAAAGTGACCGACAGTCTGGCGTTGGCGAGGAAAATGTTTCCTGGCAAGCGTAACAGCCTTGACGCGTTATGCTCGCGCTATGAGATAGACAACAGCAAGCGTACTCTGCATGGCGCATTGCTCGATGCCCAGATTCTGGCCGACGTTTATCTGATGATGACCGGCGGGCAGACCACCATGGCATTCTCTATGGAAGGTGACAGCCAGCAGCAGAATGATACGGGGATCCAGCGCATTGTGCGTCAGTCCAGTAAATTACGCGTTGTTTTCGCTACTGATGAAGAGCTGGCAGCCCATGAGTCGCGCCTTGACCTGGTACAGAAGAAGGGCGGAAGTTGCCTCTGGCGGGCCTAGTTCTGGTATTTACAGTACAGAAATGGTCATTCGGGTGATTTTTGCAGCAAACGATTAAAAAACGTGAGAAAAAGCGTTGACGAGGCGCGAGGCAATCCGTAATATTCGCTTCGTTCCCAAGCGGAACACAACGCGGAGTGGTAGTTCAGTTGGTTAGAATACCTGCCTGTCACGCAGGGGGTCGCGGGTTCGAGTCCCGTCCATTCCGCCACTATTCAGAAAGCCTGAATCAGAAATGATTCAGGCTTTCGTCGTTTTAATCCACCCAAAATAAAAGCCTGCAATAATGTTTCATTGCAGGCCGCCGTTGTTACTCGCTCAGCGTCTGGGCGATATCTTTTTGTACCTGTTGGCGCTGCTCTGGGGTGAGCACTTTGCTCAGATCAAAGTAGTATTTCACGCGATAATAACGCGCCTGTTGTTCGATGTTGCTGAACGCGGCAAGCTGTTTCTTAACGGCGGCATCATCCCATTTCCCGGACTTGATGACGTCAATCAGCGCGCCGTCTTTAACATCTTTCACTGAAATCTGGTCAACGTTGTTTTCCAGCTGTTGGTGCAGTTTTTTAATCTGCGCCACCTGGTCGTTGGTCAACTTAAGGTGTTGAACGACCGGATCCTGAGCCGGCGCGGGAACGTTGGATACGTTTGCTGCAAGCGTGCTAAAAGAGGCGCCAGCCAGAGTGGCAGCCAGCAAGGTCATACGTACGAAGTTCTTCATTTAGACATCCTGATAAGGGAATTATTGAAAGTGTAGATCACCCGTTAATGACGCGTGATTATCCCTTGCAGAATACGTTGCCCGATGCATGTCGCCACGCGAATTTGTTTTGCGGTTGGTTACGGAGTGAAACAATCCCGCCGTGGATACCAGGTCCGTGGCGGGAGGGAAGGCGATCTCTACAGGGTGAAAGCGTCAGCATCCTGCCAGGCAGGAAATTTCTCGCGGTACTCGCGTAGCGCCGAAAGCGACAGCTCAGTATCAATTCGCGTTGCCTGATGCGGCTCGGCGGTGGCAATGACTTCACCCTGTGGGTTGATGACCCGGCTGTCACCGCGATAATGATGGCCGTTACCATCGGTTCCCACACGGTTACATCCTGCTACATACGCCTGATTTTCAATTGCCCGTGCGGTGAGCAGAACCTGCCAGTGCAGCGAGCGCGGTGCGGGCCAGTTGGCAACATACAAGGCGAGGTCGTAGTCATTACGGTTACGTGACCACACCGGAAAACGCAGGTCATAACAGACCAGCGGCAGAATACGCCAACCACGCCATTCAAAGATGATGCGTTCTTCACCGGCCTGATAATGCTGATGTTCGTCTGCCATGCGGAACAGATGGCGTTTGTCATAGAGATGCACGGTGCCTTCGGGTTCAACCAGCAAAAAACGATTCACGGGGCCCCGTTCAGACTGTATCGCCGCGCTACCTGCTATCAGGGCATTCGTCTGCTGCGCTTTGCTACGCATCCAGCTTACAACTTCCTCTTGCGGCAACGATTTGTTTGCCGCTTCCATCGCAAATCCACTGGTAAACATCTCAGGCAACACAATAACGTCACGCCCGGTGACGGTTTCCAGTTGTCTGTCGAAATGGCGCAGGTTGGCTGGGCCATCCATCCAGATCAGTGGTTGTTGCAGCAGAGTAATTTTTAAACCTGGCACGGTCGAGGCTCCTCGTTGAACAGCATTTTGACACTGTAGCATGAGCATTAACGAAAATGTGGCAATAAAAAGCCCCGCATTTAGCGGGGCTGAACGTTGTGCGTTAGCGTTATGCTGCTTCGACCTTACGCACTTTCTCTGGCAACTTTACCGGCTGAGTCGCCAGCGCCTCGGGTTCAAAATCATCAACATTGATACTGCGCAGACGGCTTGCTTCGGCTTTCACCAGAATCGCCGCTTCGTCTTTATCAATCAGTCCTTTGGCCAACGCGTTATGTGCCAGCTCGTCCAGGCGGGTAAACGGTAGATTTTTACCCAACTCTTTGCAGATCCGCTGGTGGATTGGGTCGGCTGCAATGACATCCAGCAACGCCTCTTCCAGTAAGCCAACCGGGTTGTGTTCGCTTGGCGTCAGGTACTGACCGCGGCCAAGACGAGAACGGGTGGCGCTTGGAACCTGCAGAATCTTCGCGACTTTATGATCCAGCTTGTCAGACGGTGCATGGTAGTGGCGACCGGTAGGGAAGATGACCACATTCAGCAACCCGGCAACCAGGCGGTTCGGGAAGTTTTTCAGCAAGTCGTCCATCGCCTGTTCAGCTTTGTACAACGCATCCTGTACGCCCCAGTGAACCAGCGGCAGGTCGGCTTCATTTCGGCCTTCATCGTCATAACGCTTCAGCACAGCGGAGGCCAGATACAGCTGACTTAACACATCACCCAGTCGAGCAGAGATACGTTCACGACGCTTCAGGCTACCACCCAATACGGCCATGGACACATCTGAAAGTAATGCCAGGTTGGCACTCAAACGGTTCAGGTGCTGGTAGTAACGCTTGGTGGCATCACCGGTTGGCGTGCTGCTGGTTAACCCGCGAGTCAAACCAAGCCAGAAGCTGCGCACTTTATTACTGCCTACGTGACCAATATGTTTAAACAGCAGTTTGTCGAACGCATTCACGTCGTTATTCTGCGCCGCAGCCATCTCTTCAAGTACATATGGATGGCAGCGAATTGCGCCCTGACCGAAGATCATCATGCTACGCGTCAGGATGTTGGCGCCTTCGACGGTAATGGCGATCGGTGCACCCTGATAAGCACGGGCCAGGAAGTTACTTTCGCCAAGCATGATGCCTTTGCCGCCAGTAATATCCATTGCATCGATGATTGACTGCTGTCCACGGTGAGTACAGTGATATTTCACGATAGCCGACAGCACCGCTGGTTTCTCACCCAGCATAATGCCGTAGGTTATCAGCGACGCTGCGGCATCCATCACATAGGCGTTACCGGCGATACGTGCCAACGGTTCTTCAATACCTTCCATCTTGCCGATAGAGATTTTGAACTGGCGACGGATATGCGCATATGCGCCAGTCGCCATGGCGACGGATTTAACGCCGCCCGTCGAGTTAGACGGCAGGGTAATGCCGCGTCCTACTGACAGACATTCCACCAGCATACGCCAGCCCTGGCCGGCCATTTTCGGGCCACCAATAATGTAATCAATCGGAACGAAGACATCTTTACCCAGCGTAGGTCCGTTCTGGAACGGCACGTTCAGCGGGAAGTGACGACGGCCAATTTGTACGCCCGGTGTTGAGGTTGGGATCAGCGCACAGGTAATGCCGAGATCTTCTTCACCACCCAGCAGTTTTTCCGGGTCAGAGAGTTTAAACGCCAGACCCAGAACGGTAGCAATAGGAGCCAGCGTGATATAGCGTTTGTTCCAGGTCAGGCGCATACCCAGCACCTGCTGGCCCTGCCAGTCGCCCATACAAACCACGCCGGTATCAGGGATCGCACCGGCATCGGAGCCGGCTTCCGGGCTGGTCAGTGCAAAGCACGGGATTTCCTGACCACGTGCCAGACGCGGCAGATAGTGGTTTTTCTGTTCTTCGGTGCCGTAATGCTGCAGCAGTTCACCAGGGCCTAATGAGTTAGGTACGCCGACGGTGATCGCCAGGATCCCAGAAACACCGGAGAGCTTTTGCAGTACTCGAGCCTGAGCATACGCAGAGAATTCCAGTCCGCCGTACTCTTTCTTAATGATCATCGCGAAGAAGCGGTGTTCTTTCAGATACGCCCACAGTTCCGGCGGCAGATCCGCGAGTTCATGGGTTATCTGGAAGTCGTTCGCCATGCGGCACGCTTCTTCCACCGGGCCGTCAATAAACGCTTGTTCTTCAGCAGTCAGATGCGGCTGCGGATAGTTATGCAGTTTTTTCCAGTCAGGTTTGCCCTGGAACAGGTCACCTTCCCACCAGGTTGTACCGGCATCGATCGCTTCTTTTTCAGTACGCGACATTGGCGGCATGACTTTACGGAAACCGCGGAACACGGGAGCGGAAATCATGGATTTACGCATCGGGGTAAAGTTAAACGGTACGAGAATAATGGCCAGAGGAACCAGCAGCCAGACTGACCACAGGCCAGCCACGCCGAGCGCAGCCGTCCAGGCGAGCAAAATTAAGCTGCTGAGGAATAAGCTCACGCGGTGATAAAACAGAACGCTGAGCAGAACAACCGTAGCGATAATACTCAAAATCATCATAACGAAAAGCTCCCTTGCTTGTAGGAGGTCTGACCACTTGTGATGATATGGTTGTAGTGTATGTAAATTCTTTTAGCAATGTGTTTACAAAATAATTACAACAAAGCTCACATTGTTGTTGTTTTAACCGGCACAAAAAATCAAAAGCAGCAGCCATTCCTGTGGCTTGTACTTCTCGCTGGTAGCGCTATCCGGTACACTGCATCTTGTCATTTACATTCATGCTGAAGGATATCCTCATGTACCAGGATCTTATTCGTAACGAACTGAGCGAAGCGGCGGAAACGCTGGCTAATTTTCTTAAAGATGACGCCAATATTCACGCCATTCAACGCGCGGCGGTCCTGTTGGCAGATAGCTTCAAAGCCGGTGGGAAGGTACTTTCCTGTGGTAATGGCGGCTCCCATTGCGATGCGATGCATTTCGCCGAAGAGCTGACTGGACGCTATCGTGAAAACCGCCCGGGCTACCCGGCTATCGCTATCTCTGACGTCAGCCACATCTCCTGCGTCAGCAACGATTTTGGTTACGATTATGTATTCTCCCGCTACGTTGAAGCGGTTGGCCGTGAAGGCGATGTCCTGTTAGGCATCTCGACTTCGGGTAACTCCGGTAACGTGATTAAAGCGATTGCTGCGGCGCGTGAGAAGGGAATGAAAGTCATCACCCTGACCGGCAAAGATGGCGGTAAAATGGCCGGTAGCGCAGATATTGAAATTCGCGTGCCGCACTTTGGCTATGCCGACCGTATCCAGGAAATTCATATCAAAGTGATCCATATCCTGATCCAGTTGATCGAAAAAGAGATGGTTAAGTAAGCGGGTAATTTTTGCTGGTCTTATCGGGCCTGGAACGTGTAGGCCCGATAAGCGCAGCGCCATCGGGCATTGTGCCGGATGGCGACGCAAGCGTCTTATCCGGCCTACGAGCTGTGCTTTGCTGGTCTTATCAGGCAATTAACCGTTTTAAGGTAGGTGATGTATGTGCGAACTGCTCGGGATGAGCGCCAATGTGCCAACCGATATTTGCTTTAGCTTCACCGGGCTGGTTCAGCGCGGCGGAGGTACCGGGCCGCACAAAGACGGCTGGGGTATTACATTTTACGAGGGTAAGGGCTGCCGTACGTTTAAAGATCCGCAACCCAGCTTTAATTCGCCTATCGCCAAACTGGTTCAAGACTATCCCATTAAATCCTGTTCCGTGATTGCCCATATTCGTCAGGCGAATCGGGGTGAAGTGGCGCTGGAAAATACCCACCCGTTTACGCGTGAACTGTGGGGACGCAACTGGACCTATGCCCATAACGGACAGCTGAGCGGCTATAAATCGCTGGAAACCGGTAATTTCCGTCCGGTCGGCGAAACCGACAGTGAAAAAGCCTTCTGCTGGCTGCTGCATAAGCTGACCGAGCGTTATCCGCGCACGCCGGGTAATATGACGGCGGTGTTTAAATATATCGCGGCGCTGGCAGGAGAACTGCGAGAGAAGGGCGTCTTCAACATGCTATTGTCTGACGGGCGCTATGTGATGGCCTTCTGTTCGACCAACCTGTTTTGGATCACGCGTCGTGCGCCGTTTGGCGTGGCGACATTGCTGGATCAGGATGTGGAAATTGATTTTAGCTCAGAGACCACACCCAATGATGTGGTCACTGTTATTGCTACTCAGCCACTGACGGGCAACGAAACCTGGCAAAAGATTATGCCAGGCGAGTGGGCGCTATTTTGTCTCGGGGAGCGTGTAGTTTGATGCCAGCTGTGGCTGAATGACTTCGTGACTCAACGGCTTGCTGACGATATAACGGCCATCGACAACGGAAACGGTCGGTGGCTTACGCGTTTGTTCAAAGTAATCGTATCCCGGTTTTAGCTGCGACCAGAAATCTTTGTAATACGAAAACTTATGGCGCTGCATGTTCGCGTCAGTCATGCGGAACGGGTAAATGCTCACCTGAACGCTGGACTGGCCGAATACCAGAGCGCCGGTCACAAACTGGAAAATCTCATCAATACCGTTGTCGGTCATCGCATAGCAACCGACAGAAACGCAAGCACCGTGGATCATCAGGTACTTACCTTCGTAGCCGTGCGCACGATCGTAGGCGTTAGGGAAGCCAATGTTAATGGCTTTATAAAAGCGACTGTCTGGTTTGAGTTGCCCGCGCTGAACGCTGTAGAACCCTTCCGGACTTTTGAAATCACCCTGACGCTGTTTGGGCCCTAAGCCACCGGAGTAGTTACAGATCTTATAGCTGTCGAGCAGCTGATACTGTTCGCCCATCTTGACGTACAGATCGAGCGTCCGCTCTTCTTTAAAGATCTGAATATAGACAGGGGACCCCATCAATTGCTGCTTATATTCTTTGCTGATTGGCGTGGTTGGGCTGCCGCTGCTCAGCAAACCGGCAAATGAAACGCACGGCAATAAAAGCATCGCAAGAAAAAATGCGATTTTACGCATACTGCTTATTCCTTGATAAAACGATTACACACGCCAGGACGGCAAAAAGAGTCCCCAAATCAGAAAAGTCTGTATTTGGAGCGCTCACATTAGCACCAAGAGAGTTTTTCGCAAGTCTCTCGTGCGCCGTTTACACTTTAGTTTCTCTTTATACGGAAAATCGCGCAGAAAGGCAGTCAGACAGTGGCGTATTTTTTCATCGGCCTTTTGTCGTAATGCCTGATGAGTGTGCTAGTTCTAATGCATTGAATTTAAAAAATAATTATTTAATAATCGAATATTAAAACGGATTGTCAGGCCATCGCGCTAGACTGCGCTGAACGTGTTTGCCTCGGTACTCTTTTTTCATGTCTTTTGTCTCTGCGTCCCGACGTATTTTGCCGGGCCTGCTGTCTTTGTGTGTTGTGTTTTCATCGCCGTCGCTCGCCAAAGTTCAGCCCCTCTTATCTGACGCCCATTTAAGCTATGCGGCGCAAATGCGCATGCGTAACCGCGCCCGGCTGCTGAAGCTGTACCACGCGCAGGTAAAAAAGCAGGCAAGTTATGTGGTGGAAGGCAATGCGCAAAGTAAAAGCGCGCTGCGCCAGCAGAATCGGGCGCTGATTAAGCAGCACCCGGAATGGTTTCCCGGGCCGCTTAAAGCCAGCGATCACCATTGGCAGGCGCTCGCCGAGAACGCACATTTTCTTAGCAGCGATCATTTGCACAACATCACTGAAGTGGCTATCCATCGTCTCGAGCAGCAACTGGGTAAACCTTATTTGTGGGGCGGGACCAGCCCGGATCAGGGCTTTGACTGCAGTGGGCTGATTTTTTACGCCTACAACAAAATACTGGCAGCAAAGTTGCCCCGTACGGCGAACGAAATGTATCACTATCGACGGGCAACGATTGTGGCTGATCGCGATCTTCGTCGTGGTGATCTCGTGTTCTTTCACATTCACAGTCGGGATATTGCCGATCATATGGGCGTCTATTTGGGGCAGGATCAGTTTATTGAATCACCACGCACGGGAGAAAGTATTCGGGTAAGTCATTTATCTGATGCGTTTTGGCAAGACCATTACCTCGGCGCCCGGCGTATTCTTACGGAGAATACGATTCTTTAATTCATAATCAGCAGGAGTAGCGTCATAAAAGCAAAGATCAGTACGCCGACGAAGAGCAACTCGCACAGTTCAAACAGTAAATACGTGGCGGAAGCCTGCTCTTTACGTTTCGGTCGATGTTTTTGGCGGGGGGATGTGCTCGCCTCCTCCTGCCGATGGACAAACTCCATAAACGTTAGCCATTGTCGGGAATAACGACGATGCCCCGGTTCGTGAGGCACCATTTTTTCAGCCTGCTTCCGTGCCATTACATTTCAGTCCCTGTAAGTGTAATGCGATCCCATCAATTGCCTGTATTTCTTACGTAATGTAATAAAGCGACAAAGTAAGTTAAGACTTAAGTTGCCGCCCTGGGTTTACGTTAGCTCAACGCTCCCATAATGTTTAATTCCAGTTCGTCCGGTACTTCGTTATACGACAGTACTTGCAGTCCGGGTGCAAACAGCCGCGCATAGCGCGCGAGCAGAGGACGTAGCTGCGGTGCGACCAGCAGTACCGGCTCTTTACCCGCGGCTTTCATCTGTTCTTTAATCTGCGGCATAGTGGTCTGGAATTGATTGAGCATATTCGGATCGACCGGTACGCTATCGAGCACCACTTTGCCGCTTTGCTGAGCCTGATTCACCACATTCGCCAGCAAGTTCTCCAGCTCATTATTCAGCGTGTATACCGCCAGCTCATCTTTGCGCACAAACGGGTGGGTAATACTACGGCGCAGCGCGAGACGGATATCAGCGGTTAACAAAATATGATCCTTGGTAACGGCACTACTGGCGACCAGTACAGTGGCGATCGTGACGATATCGCGCAATGAAACACCGTCAATAAGCAGTGCCCGGTACACCTTCAACAGCTGGCTATAGTTCAATGCAGCACTGAGATCTTCAGCCAGCCGCGGTGCCATCGAGGAGAGGCGATTATGCAATTGTGTAATATCGTCGTAGTTAAACAGGTCAGGGATGTAGTTGCGGATGACTTTATTCACATGTGTCGCAATCACACTGGCGCTATCGATAACCTGATAACCCATATTGAGCGCTTTTGCTTTCTGCGCCGGTTGAATCCAGGTGACGGGCATCCCGTAAGCCGGATCGTTACCTAACACACCATCAATCTCGCCATAGGTCTCACTGGAGGGGAGCGCCATCAGCTTATCTGCGGGGATATCTGCTTCATCGGCTTTGATTCCGTTGATAAAAATGGCGTACTGCGTGGGTTTCAGCCTGAAGTTTTCGCGAATACGAATTTCTGGTAGCAACACGCCGTTGTTATCGGAGATAACTTGCCGTACGCCGCGAATGCGCTGGGTCAGCGGATTGCCTTTCGATTTATCCACCAGCGACACCAGCTTGTAGCCCAGACTCAGGCTAATGGGTTCAATCAGCGGAATAGTCTCCCAACTGACCTGCAGTTCGCTGGTTTCGGCGATGGCTTTGCTCAGCGTTTCGAGACTCTTCTCTTCAGTTTCTGCGACTTTCGGTCGTTTGCTCATACGCCAGGCGGTAAACCCGAGCAGCCCGCTGAAAATCAGAAACGGGAAGTGCGGCATCCCTGGTACCACCGCCAGCACGAACATAATGCTGGTGGCGGTATACAGCACGGAAGGGCTGGCCAACAGTTGTGTGCGAACGTCGGAAGCAATATCGCCATTATCGCTGACGCGCGTCACGATGATTGCCGCAGCCGTCGATAGCAGCAGAGACGGGATTTGCGCAACCAGGCCGTCACCGATGGTCATCAACACGTATTGCTGGAAGGCCGCCTCGGCACTTAAATCGTATTTAAAGATTCCGATGCAGACACCGCCAATCAGGTTGATCGCCAGTATCATCATCCCGGCGATGGCATCCCCGCGTACGAATTTTGATGCGCCGTCCATTGCACCGTAGAAATCGGCCTCGCTGGCGACATCTTTACGGCGAGTCTGCGCCTGTTGCTGGTTGATAAGCCCGGCATTCAGATCGGCATCGATCGCCATCTGCTTACCGGGCATGGCGTCCAGCGTAAAGCGGGCAGAAACCTCGGAGATTCGCTCTGCGCCTTTGGTTACCACAATGAAGTTGATTGTAAACAGCGTCAGTAAATCAGAACGAGAAAACATCGTGGCGGCCTTGCATGGTCAATCCATCTTTAACGGCGGTGGGCTTGCGCCACTGAATAAGATTGGCAAGCAACCTCTACCTTCTACGACGAAAAATCAAAGTATCACCCGCGCGAATCTGGATAAAGAGAAGACCGCTGCACCGAAAGAGACGGCAACGGTGAGCGCAGAAACAGAAAAGAAAGCGCGTGATGTGAATGAGAAAACGGCCCTGTTAAAGAAAAAATCGGCGAGCGAGTTGGGTGAGTTGGCAACCGACATTAGCGTGATTGCCAGGAATGCGCATATGGAAGCCAACCTGGAGATGGAGATTGTGCCCCAGGGGCTACGCGTATTGATTAAAGACGACCAGAACCGGAATATGTTTGAACGGGGTAGCGCCAGAATTACGCCCTTTTTTAACGCGCTGCTGGTTGAACTGGCCCCGGTGTTTGATTCGCTGGACAACAAACTCATCATCACCGGGCATACGGACGCGATGAGTTACAAGAGCAATGTCTATAACAACTGGAATCTCTCCGGCGACCGTGCACTGTCGGCCCGTCGTGTGCTGGAGGATGCCGGAATGCCTCAGAGTAAAGTGATGCAGGTTAGCGCAATGGCCGATCAAATGCTGCTGGATGCCAAGAATCCTGAAAGTGCAGGTAACCGACGCATTGAAATCATGGTGTTGACGCAAAGTGCCTCTGACACGCTGTATCAATATTTTGGCCAGCACGGAGAGAAAATTGTGCAGCCGCTGGTGAACAAACTGGATAAACAGAAGAAGGTGACGTCTTTGCGCCAACAACCTGCTCCCGTCGTTCATTAAGGGGGTTTTCGCCCTTCACATTAGGGGGGCATAATCCCGTCTGGCATTCATCATGGATTTGTCATTTTGCGGGTCGGGTGCAGGCTTCTCATATCATAAAAATACTGTATACTTAAACAGTATTATGGGAGGCGAGCGATGCGCAAAATCATACATGTCGATATGGACTGCTTTTTCGCGGCGGTGGAAATGCGTGATAACCCGGCCCTGCGCGACATCCCCATTGCTATTGGTGGCAGTCGCGAACGCCGGGGTGTCATCAGCACCGCCAATTACCCGGCACGAAAGTTTGGTGTGCGTAGCGCAATGCCTACAGGAATGGCGCTAAAACTGTGCCCGCATCTCACCTTATTACCCGGCCGTTACGACGCTTATAAAGAGGCCTCTCGCCAGATTCAGGCCATCTTCTCTCGCTATACCTCGCTCATCGAACCCCTTTCGCTGGATGAAGCCTATCTTGATGTGACCGACAGTCCCCACTGCCACGGCTCGGCCACGTTGATGGCACAAGAGATCCGTCAGACGATTTTCAACGAACTACAGCTAACCGCTTCTGCGGGGGTTGCTCCGGTTAAATTTCTGGCCAAAATCGCCTCCGACCTGAATAAACCCAACGGGCAATATGTGATTACTCCCGCGGATGTTCCCGAATTCCTCAGAACGTTACCGTTGGGGAAAATACCCGGCGTCGGCAAAGTCTCTGCCGCGAAACTGGAATCGATGGGATTGCGGACCTGTGAAGATGTTCAAAAATACGATCTGGCCCTGCTGCTTAAGCGGTTTGGTAAGTTTGGTCGTGTGCTGTGGGAACGTAGTCAGGGTATTGATGAACGCGATGTGAATAACGACAGGCTGCGAAAGTCAGTCGGTGTCGAGCGCACGCTGGCGGAAGATATTCATGAATGGTCGGAGTGTGAGGCGATTATTGAGCGACTCTACCCGGAACTGGAGCGGCGGCTGGCAAAGGTTAAACCTGATCTCTTCATCGCCCGTCAGGGGGTGAAGTTAAAGTTTAATGATTTTCAGCAGACGACGCAGGAACACGTCTGGCCGCGCTTAAATAAAGAGGATCTGATCGCGACGGCGCGCAATACCTGGAATGAACGTCGGGGAGGGCGCGGGGTAAGGCTGGTGGGATTACACGTAACGCTGCTGGATCCGCAGATGGAAAGACAGCTACTGTTGGGGATTTGACGCTAACGTATTGCCGGATGGCGGCGTAAATGCCTTATCCGGCCTACAAATCAGCGTGCAGGCCGGATGGCGACGTAAATGCCTTATCCAGCCTACAAACCAGCGCGTAGGCCGGATAAGCGCAGCGCCATCCGGCATTTATTGCAGAGACTTACTTCGCGGGAATAGACTTCAGCAGCTCGGTCAGAAGCGTCCAGTAATGACCGACGCTTTCAATATGAACCTGCTCATCCGGAGAGTGCGGGCCGGTGATAGTCGGCCCAATGGAAACCATGTCCATATCCGGATACGGTTTCTTGAACAGACCGCATTCCAGACCTGCGTGGATAATCTGGATATTCGGCGTCTTGTTGAACAGACGCTGATAGGTTTCACGCACCAGGTGCATAACCGGTGAGTTTGCATCCGGCTGCCAGCCAGGATACGCACCTTTGGCTTCCGTTTTCGCGCCAGCCAGCTTGCCCAGGGAATCCAGCATGCTTACCACGTAGTCTTTACCGCTGTCGATCAGCGAACGAACCAGGCAGTGAATCTGTACATTATCGTCAGTCATGGTCACAACGCCAACGTTCAGCGAGGTTTCTACAACGCCTTTTGCCACGTCGGAATTGCGGATTACACCGTTTGGCGTCGCGTTCAGCAGACGAATGAAGCTATCGCGAGACTGGGTAGTCAGTGCGGCTTTGTCGTTGCTGACGGCATCCAGCAGCAGCGCCAGATTCTTCTCTTTTGCTTCCAGCTCGTTTTTCAGGATCTCCTGATACGTGCTGACCAACGCTTTTAACGCATCAACTTTATCGGCAGCAACGGCGAGGGTCGCAAAGGCTTCGCGCGGAATAGCGTTACGCAGCGTACCGCCGTTGAAGTCAACCAGACGCAGATCCAGTTCCTGGGCGTGGCCTGCCAGGAAGCGTACCAGCAGCTTGTTGGCATTACCGAGGCCAACGTGGATTTCGCCACCGGAGTGACCGCCTTTCAGGCCTTTTAAGGTCAGCTTAAAGTTCTGGAAGCCAGCAGGAATAGCTTCACGGGACAGCGGCAGGTTAGAGGTGAAGTCGATACCCCCTGCGCAACCCATGTAGATCTCACCTTCTTCTTCAGAGTCGGTGTTGATCAGGATATCAGCCTGCAGCCAGTTCGCCTGCAGACCAAATGCGCCGTCCATGCCCGCTTCTTCGGTCATGGTCAGCAGCACTTCCAGCGGACCGTGTACCACGTTGTCATCAGCCAGTACCGCCAGCGCAGACGCCATACCGATACCGTTATCTGCACCCAGCGTGGTACCACGGGCTTTTACCCATTCGCCATCAATATACGGCTGGATCGGATCTTTGGTGAAGTCGTGCACGGTGTCGTTATTTTTTTGCGGGACCATATCCAGGTGCGCCTGCAAAACAACCGGCTTGCGATTTTCCATTCCTGCGGTAGCGGGTTTACGAATCAGGATATTACCAACCTGATCGCGCTCGACGTGGAAACCTTTCTCCTGGGCCCAGCTCAGAATGTGTTCAGCGAGTTGCTCTTCATGGTAGGACGGATGAGGAATAGAACAGATTTTGGCAAAAATATCCCACAGCGGTTGCGGGGATAACTGAGACAGTTCAGACACGTTGAGTCTCCTTGGCGATGTCCTACAAAATTGACTTGCAGGCCACGGGGTTAGCGGAATTAAAAACACCACAAGTCAGGCTTGCGCGATGCGATTGAGAATACCACTTTCTTCGCTGACGGCTAGTATAAAGCATGTAAAAAGAGGCGCGGATTCCGCGAAACACTGGTTTTTAGTGCGTCAGGTCTCTATAATCTCGCGCAACCTGGTTCACCCTCAATTTATTAATTAGCCGTAGATAAACAGGCTGGGACACTTCACATGAGCGAAAAATACGTCGTCACCTGGGACATGTTGCAAGTCCATGCACGTAAACTGGCAAGCCGCCTGATGCCTTCTGAACAATGGAAAGGCATTATTGCCGTTAGCCGTGGTGGTCTGGTGCCGGGCGCATTGCTGGCGCGTGAATTGGGCATTCGTCATGTCGATACCGTATGCATCTCCAGCTACGATCACGACAATCAGCGCGAACTGAAAGTGCTGAAGCGTGCGGAAGGTGACGGTGAAGGTTTCATCGTGATCGATGACCTGGTAGACACCGGTGGTACCGCTGTTGCTATCCGCGAAATGTATCCTAAAGCGCATTTCGTCACTATCTTCGCTAAGCCGGCAGGTCGTCCGCTGGTGAATGACTATGTGGTTGATATCCCGCAGGATACCTGGATTGAGCAGCCGTGGGATATGGGCGTGGTATTTGTTCCGCCGATCTCTGGTCGCTAATCTAAAAAGTTTTCAACGCCCGCACTGCCGGGCGTTGTTCTTTTTGTGCGGTGTCAGGTTACACTATGCCTTAGTGAGTACTCATGGAGGCCGTAATCATGTCGCAGGCTAACCTCAGCGAAGTTCTGTTTAAACCCCGCTTCAAACATCCTGAAACGTCAACGTTGGTTCGTCGTTTTAACCACGGCGCGCAACCGTCTGTGCAGTCCGCTCTGGATGGCAAAACAATCCCGCACTGGTATCGCATGGTGAATCGCCTGATGTGGATCTGGCGTGGGGTCGATCCGCGTGAAATCCTTGAAGTGCAGGCGCGTATCGTCATGAGCGAAGCCGAACGCACGGATAAAGAGCTCTACGATACGGTCATTGGCTATCGTGGTGGAAACTGGATCTACGAGTGGGCGAAGCAGGCGATGGACTGGCAACAGAAAGCGTCTATGGAAGAGGACCCGCAGGTGAGTGGTCGCCACTGGCTGCATGCCTCCACGCTGTACAACATTGCAGCATACCCGCATTTAAAAGGTGATGAGCTGGCAGAACAGGCGCAGGCCCTGGCCAACCGCGCTTACGAAGAGGCGGCCCAACGACTGCCAGGTACGCTGCGCGAGATGGAATTTGCCGTTGCCGGCGGTGCGCCGGTAACCGGTTTCCTGCACATGCCAAAAGGCGACGGCCCGTTCCCGACAGTGCTGATGTGCGGCGGCCTGGATTCCATGCAAACCGACTACTACACCCTGTATGAGCGCTATTTCGCTCCGCGTGGTATTGCCATGCTGACGCTGGATATGCCTTCGGTCGGATTCTCGTCAAAATGGAAATTGACCCAGGATTCCAGCCTGCTGCATCAACATGTATTAAAAGCGCTGCCAAATATTCCCTGGGTTGATCATACCCGTGTGGCAGCATTCGGTTTTCGCTTTGGCGCTAACGTCGCAGTACGCCTGGCCTATCTTGAATCGTCGCGCCTGAAAGCTGTGGCCTGTCTGGGACCGGTGGTCCATGCGCTGCTTAGCGACCCAGAGCGTCAGGCTTCAGTACCGGAAATGTATCTTGACGTTCTGGCCAGCCGTCTGGGGATGCACGATGCGTCCGATGAAGCGCTGCGCGTCGAGCTAAACCGCTATTCATTAAAGGTACAAGGGCTGCTGGGCCGTCGCTGTCCAACGCCAATGCTCTCGGGGTTCTGGAAAAACGATCCGTTTAGTCCGGAAGAGGAGTCTCGCTTAATTACTTCGTCATCTTCTGACGGTAAGCTGCTGGAGGTTCCGTTCAACCCGGTGTATCGCAATTTTGACAAAGCGCTGCAAGAAATTACCGGGTGGATCAATCATAGATTGTGTTAATAGATTGCTAAATTTTATTGGTTTGGTAAAACAGTTGCTTCACCTAAGGAGATCGCAATGACGTTACCGAGTGGACACCCGAAAAGCAGATTGATCAAAAAATTCACCGCGCTTGGCCCATACATCCGCGAAGGGCAGTGCGAAGATAATCGATTCTTTTTCGATTGTCTGGCTGTTTGCGTCAACGTGAAACCGGCACCAGAGAAACGTGAATTTTGGGGCTGGTGGATGGAGCTGGAAGCGCAGGAGAAACGCTTTACGTACAGCTACCAGTTTGGTTTGTTCGATAAAGACGGCAACTGGACCGCCGTGCCGATTAAAGAGACTGAAGTGGTAGAGCGACTGGAATACACCTTACGCGAGTTTCATGAAAAGTTGCGTGGGTTGTTAACGACACTGAATCTGGCGCTGGAGCCTGCTGACGACTTTAAGGATGAGCCGGTTAAATTAACGGCATAATGAACAGAAAAAAAGCCGGATGGTGGAGCAACCCCATCCGGCTTTTTTTATGCTATATCAAAACTGGTAGACCATACCCACCGCGACGATATCATCATCGTTGATGCCCAGCTTATTATTGCTATCCAGTTGGTTGATTTTATAATCAACAAAGGCTGACATATTTTTGTTGAAATAATAGGTCGCGCCCACGTCGATATAATTCACCAGATCTTCATCGCCTACGCCTTCAATATCTTTACCTTTTGACAGCACATAACCCAGGGATGGACGCAGACCAAAGTCAAACTGGTACTGAGCGACCACTTCGAAGTTCTGAGTTTTGTTAGCAAAGCCACCGGAAATAGGTGTCATATTGCGTGTTTCAGAATAGAACGTTGCCAGATAAATATCATTGGCATCATATTTTAAACCTGTTGCCCAGGATTCTGCTTTATCGCCGGTACCCCGGTTTTGCAGGTTCTGCTGATTGGTACGGTCGGAGTTGGTATATGCACCACTGATGGCGAAATCGCTGCCGCCAAAGTCATACGTCACGGAGGTACCAAAGCCGTCGCCGTTCTGTTTTTTCACATCGCGATCCTGGTTTTTGCCCTGATATTGCAGGGTAAGATCCAGACCATCAACAACGCCGAAGAAGTCGGTATTACGGTAAGTGGCCAGGCCGCTGGCACGTTTGGTCATAAAGTTATCGGTCTGTGCGGAAGAGTCACCGCCGAATTCCGGGAACATATCCGTCCACGCTTCCACGTCATACAGCGCACCCAGGTTACGACCATAATCAAACGAGCCAAAATCTTTTAATTTCACACCGGCGAAAGCCAGACGTGTTTTTTGCTGATTGGTTTCGTTTTCCGCTTTATTTCCTGCGAACTCAGCTTCCCAACGACCATAACCGGTCAGTTGATCGTTAATTTGCGTTTCGCCTTTAAAACCTAAGCGGATATAGCTCTGGTCGCCGTCTTTGCTGTCATAATCAGTCATGTAGTGCATCGCTTTGACTTTGCCATACAAGTCCAGTTTATTACTGTTCTTGTTATAGACTTCTGCCGCCTGTACGGACGCCGATGCAACAATTCCCATCACCACTAATGCCAGAGTGCTCTTTTTCATTTTCATTCCTGATTTAAAGTACGCGCTAATATTTACTGGGTGTGATCCCCGTTAAAAGACAGGAAGGTTTTTAACGTCTGGCAATGAACGTTTTATGACAAAGTAAGAATATTTTTAAAAAAGAATGTTTTTTTGTGTCTGTAATAAATGCGTCAAAATCTGCCGCTACGCTTGCTGATCCTGCGCAATAAAATTTCATGCTTTGTGCGCTGGCTGTTGGCAACCGGAGCCAGTCCTGCTAAAACGTTCGTTTGATATCATTTTCCCCAATTTTGAATGGCAGAGAATCATGAGTGACAGCCAGACGCTGGTGGTAAAACTTGGCACCAGTGTGTTAACGGGCGGATCGCGCCGCCTGAACCGCGCCCATATCGTCGAACTGGTTCGCCAGTGCGCGCAGCTCCATGCCGCAGGGCATCGTATTGTTATCGTTACCTCGGGCGCGATTGCAGCCGGGCGCGAGCATCTTGGTTACCCTGAACTCCCGGCGACGATAGCGTCGAAACAACTGTTGGCGGCGGTAGGGCAGAGTCGATTGATTCAATTATGGGAACAGCTGTTCTCAATTTACGGTATTCATATCGGCCAGATGCTGCTGACGCGTGCGGATATGGAAGACAGAGAGCGCTTCCTTAATGCCCGCGATACGTTGCGTGCGCTGCTGGATAACAACATTGTTCCCGTCATCAATGAGAACGACGCAGTGGCGACTGCTGAAATTAAAGTCGGTGATAACGACAACCTTTCGGCGCTGGCGGCGATCCTGGCGGGTGCCGATAAGCTGCTGCTGTTGACCGATCAACAGGGTCTGTTTACTGCCGATCCGCGTACTAACCCGCAGGCGGAACTGATCAAAGATGTTCACGGTATTGATGATGCGCTGCGCGCCATTGCCGGGGACAGCGTCTCTGGTCTGGGAACCGGGGGGATGGGAACTAAATTACAGGCTGCCGACGTGGCCTGCCGCGCGGGTATCGACACCATTATCGCCGCAGGCAGCAAGCCGGGCGTCATTGGCGATGTGATGGAAGGTGTTTCCGTTGGGACGCGTTTTCATGCGCAGGCTTCTCCGTTGGAAAACCGTAAACGCTGGATTTTCGGTGCTCCGCCTGCCGGGGAGATTACCGTCGATGAGGGTGCTACCGCGGCGATTCTGGAGCGCGGCAGTTCATTGCTGCCAAAAGGCATTAAAAGCGTGACAGGCGACTTTTCTCGTGGTGAAGTGATCCGCATCT
The DNA here is from genome assembly GCF_028069775.1 of Citrobacter sp. Igbk 17. Taxonomy (NCBI): domain Bacteria; kingdom Pseudomonadati; phylum Pseudomonadota; class Gammaproteobacteria; order Enterobacterales; family Enterobacteriaceae; genus Citrobacter; species Citrobacter sp. Igbk 17. The sequence continues at coordinate 27,707 of NZ_JANEWI010000034.1, forward strand.
GCAACCTCGAAGGGCGTGATATTGCCCACGGCGTCACGCGCTATAATAGTGACGCGTTACGCCGTATTGCCGGGCACCACTCACAACAGATTGACACTATTCTTGGCTATGAATATGGCCCGGTTGCTGTCCATCGCGACGATATGATTACCCGTTAAGGAACAGGCATATGCTGGAACAAATGGGCATTGCTGCCAAAGCTGCGTCGTATAAGCTGGCGCTACTCTCCAGTCGCGAAAAAAACCGCGTGCTGGAAACCATTGCTGATGAGCTGGAAGCGCAAACGGAAAGTATCCTCAGCGCGAACGCACAGGATGTTGAACAGGCGCGTGAAAATGGCCTGAGCGAAGCGATGCTTGATCGCCTCGCGCTGACTCCTGCGCGTTTGAAAGCGATTGCTGACGACGTGCGTCAGGTGTGTAATCTCGCTGACCCGGTCGGGCAGGTGATTGACGGCGGTCTGCTGGATAGCGGTCTGCGTCTGGAGCGTCGTCGCGTCCCGCTGGGCGTGATTGGCGTGATTTATGAAGCGCGTCCTAACGTCACCGTTGATGTGGCTTCGCTGTGCCTGAAAACGGGCAATGCGGCGATTCTGCGCGGTGGAAAAGAGACGTACCGGACGAACGCCGCCACTGTGGCGGTGATCCAGCATGCGCTACAAGCCTGCGGTTTACCGGCCGCTGCGGTGCAGTCGATTGATAACCCGGATCGTGCGCTGGTCACTGAAATGCTGCGGATGGATAAGTACATCGATATGCTGATCCCTCGCGGTGGCGCAGGGCTGCACAAGCTGTGTCGTGAACAGTCGACTATCCCGGTTATCACCGGTGGTATTGGCGTATGTCATATCTATGTAGATGATACGGCTGAGATCGCCCCGGCGCTGAAGATTATCGCCAACGCCAAAACGCAGCGTCCAAGCACCTGTAACACTGTCGAGACACTGTTGGTGAATCAGAGTATCGCTGAGCGCTTCCTGCCTGCACTAAGCCAGCAAATGGCAGAAAGCGGCGTGACGCTTCATGCAGATGATGCCGCACTAGCCGTGTTGCAGGCCGGACCGGCAAACGTCGTGGCGGTAAAAGCGGAACAGTATGACGATGAGTTTTTGTCGCTGGATCTGAACGTGAAGATTGTTGCCGACCTGGATGATGCCATTGCTCATATTCGTGAGCATGGTACTCAGCATTCCGATGCGATTCTGACGCGTACGCTGCGCAACGCCGATCGTTTTGTGAATGAAGTCGATTCTTCCGCCGTGTACGTAAACGCCTCGACCCGTTTTACCGATGGCGGTCAGTTTGGGCTCGGTGCGGAAGTCGCCGTGAGCACGCAAAAATTACACGCGCGTGGCCCAATGGGGCTGGAAGCACTGACCACTTACAAGTGGATTGGCTTTGGTGACGACACGATTCGTGCGTAATTGAAACCGGGTGATGCAAAAATAGGCGTTTGATTCACAAGGCCATTGACGCATCGCCCGGTTAGTTTTAACCTTCTACCCCGTGTTCGCATTCATGGACATGTCCTTATCAGGGCCGATATAGCTCAGTTGGTAGAGCAGCGCATTCGTAATGCGAAGGTCGTAGGTTCGACTCCTATTATCGGCACCATTTCTCTATTTCTTCGGACTGATTTTTACCCTTTTCTGTACCAGGCCCAGCCCGTTTGATGCCATCAGCACGATGAGCAGCATCTCATTGTACGCAAAAATATCTTCTGTATTACCGCTATCCTTCCTGCAGAAAAAGGAGCAGCGACAGCCGCTCCCTTCTGGCATCAGGATTTTGGGAACACCCAAACATGTTTTTCGGGTAAGGCCAGGTGGCAGTGCTGCGGATCGCGTACTTCGTTGCCGTAGGCGCGGATGACAAAATCATCAGCCACGGTGCGGAACAGGTACTCCCAGCGGTCACCGAGATACATGCTGGTGAGCAACGGGAGAGCCAACTGGTTTTCGCCTGGCCCGTCGGCCAGCACCACACGTTCAACGCGGATCACCGCGGTGCCCTCATGGCCAACCTGAACGCCGTCACCCGCCTGACCCCACAGAACCCAGTCACGTCCTTCAATACGTGCTTTGCCGTCACGCACTTCTGTGACTTTGCCATGCAGACGGTTGTTGCTGCCCATAAATTCAGCGGTGAACAGCGTTTTTGGGGAACCATACATCTCTTGCGGCGTACCCTGTTGTTCAATTTTGCCGTTGTTGAGTAGCAGAATGCGGTCAGAAATCGACATCGCTTCTCCCTGGTCATGCGTCACCATCAGCGCGGACAACCCGAGATTAATAATCAACTCACGCAGGAATACGCGCGCTTCTTCCCGCAGTTTTGCATCAAGGTTGGATAACGGCTCATCGAGCAGGATCACGGGTGGGTTATAAACCAGTGCCCGGCCAATCGCTACACGCTGTTGCTGACCGCCAGAAAGTTGATGCGGATGGCGCTTACCCAGATGTCCCAGGCCCAGTTGATCCAACACACCCTGTACCCGTTGGTTGATCTCTGCGGTGGAGACTTTGCGCAACTTCAGCGGGTAGGCCACATTCTCAAATACGGTTTTATGCGGCCACAAGGCATAGGACTGGAACACCAGCCCCAGGTTACGCTCCTCGGCTGGGATTTCGCTGCGCGGGGTGCCGTCGTAGACTTTGTTGTTGCCGATGGTAATTGACCCTTGTGTCGGTTTTTCCAGCCCAGCCACGGCGCGCAGGAGGGTGGTTTTACCGCTCCCGGACGGCCCCAGTAACGAAACCACTTCGCCCCGTTTGAGGTCCATGGTCACGCCCTTTAGCACCGGGTTATCACCGTAGGTTAAGTGCAGGTTCTCGACCGATAATTCAATCATGTAATTTCACTCCAAAACGTAGGGCAATACCCAGGCCCACCACCACCAACAGAATATTGATAAACGAGAGTGCGGCGACGATGTCGATAGCACCTGCCGCCCACAGAGATACCAGCATCGAGCCGATGGTTTCCGTGCCCGGCGACAGCAGATAGACGCCCGTTGAATACTCACGCTCAAAGATCAGGAACATCAGCAGCCATGAGCCAATCAGCCCATAACGTGAAAGCGGAATGGTAACGTGGCGGGTAATCTGCCCACGCGTCGCACCGGTGCTGCGTGCCGCTTCCTCCAGTTCTGGCCCCACTTGCAGCAACGTTGAGGAGATGAGGCGCAGGCCGTAGGCCATCCACACCACCGTATACGCCAGCCAGACGCTGAAAATGGTGCTCCGTAGCGAGCGCAGCCAGACAATCAAAGTGTCTCGCAACCACTGCGACCACGGCATACCTGATAACCAGCCGGATTTCAGCGCGTTATCGAGCCACATTGGTAAGAACAGGAATACCCACAGAAATGCCAGACCCGCGAGCAGGCCCGGCACTGCACGGGGCACCAGTACGCTGTAGTCGAGAAAACGCGTGGTGTTATCCGGCTTGCGGTGCATCGCGATACCGATAAACAGATAGCAACCTACCGCCAGCGCGCCGCCGATCACGCCAATCGCCATGGAGTTGACGATGGCCCGCAACAGATTCGGCTGTTCCCAGATGGTACGGAAGGTGCTGAGGGACAGCTCATCCCACAGCGACACACCCACCCCCCAGTTGGAGATAAACGCACGCAGCACCACGCCCATCAACGGTACGCCAATGGTGATGGTCAGCCAAAACGCGACCACAGCACCCGCTATCCAGCGCCATTTACCCAGCGGTAACGCGCGGGCCTGTGAGGCTTTACCCTTCATGGTCACGAAGCGGTTAGCGGTACGCATCAGGCGACGCTGTAGCATGACCAGTGGGATGGTCAGGCAGATCAGTACCACGGCAACTGCCGCCATCAGGTGATACGACGGCGTACCCAGTTTATTGGTCAACTGATACAGGTAGGTTGCCAGCACCATGTTGCCTTCAGGGTCGCCCAATACCAGCATCAGACCAAAGACTTCCAGACCGAGGAAAAACAGCAACACCACGGCGTACAGAATAGATGGGCGAACCATCGGCAGGCTGACTGATGTCATGACCTGCAGCGGGGATGCGCCGGAGATACGCGCGGCTTCCTCCACGTCTGAGCTCACGCTGCGCAGCGCTGACGAGATATACAGATAAGCGTGCGGTACGTGTGTCAGGCCTGCAATGACCACGATGCTGGACATGTCGTAGATATTCCACGGCACGAAGCCAATCAGCGATTGTGCCCACAGTGACAGGAAGCCCACCGGGCCTGCGGCCACCACATAGCCAAAACCCAGCACCATCGGTGAAACAAAAATAGGCACCAGGATCAGCGGCTCAATCAACCGTCTACCCGGTAAGTCGGTACGTACCATCAGGAAGGCCAGTATACCGCCCAGAGGAATGGCGATAATGACCAGCCCGAATGCGAGAATAAAGCCACTTTTCAGCGCTTTATAGAAGTCGGGGTCGGTAAAAATAAAGCCAAAGGATTCAAGGCTCCAGTCCTTTGCCGGCGAGAAGAACGGCGCGGACAAAAAGCTTTGTATCACGATGAACGACAACGGCGTGTAGATAACCAGCGCGGTTAACAGCACGACGATGCCACGCGGCAAGCTTTGCCACTTTCTGCGTAATGCATTCATAAGCGGAGATCCGGTAACACGTATTCAGGAAACGAGCACCAGGCGCACCAGTGAACCGTGCGCCCGGTTCTGGCTCTTATTTGGCCGCGGCTTCACGCCACTGTTTGATGTAATCCAGACGTTTTTTCGGTTGCAGGTATTCAAGTAATGACTCATCAACTGGGATCGGCTTCAGCGCGCTACCCAGCATTTTGGTCATACCGTCGATGTCATTTTTACCTTCGATATCGTTGCGAATAGACGGAATATCGGCCTGGTTGGCGAGGATGTTTTGCCCTTTCTCAGACAGCACATAGTCCAGCCACAGTTTGGCGGCATTGCTATGCTCTGCCTGCTGGCTGATGAAAGAAACTCGTGACAGCACCAGGGTGTAGTCCTTCGGATAGGAAATGCCCAGTGACGGGTCGTTTTTGGCACGTGCTTCGGCGTAAGAGCCGAGGATATTATAACCAATCAGGTTTTCACCCGATGAAACCCGCTCCATCATCGTACCGGTGGACGATTGCACGGCTAACCCGCCTTTCGCCACGTCGGCCAATGTTTTGAAGTAGTTCGGATCGGCCTTGTAATCCAGCACCGATAGCATGAAGCCAACCCCGGATTTTTCGATATCGTAGGTGGTGACTTTGCTTTTGAATTTATCCACCTGGCCTGCAATCAGCTTGGCCAGTGCGGCGTGAGAATCCGGAACCTCGTTCGCCGGGATGAGGCGCTTGTTGTAAATAAACACCACCGGCTCGTAGGTGGTGCCGTAGGCTTTGTTGTGCCAAACAGCCCATTTCGGTAGCTGGTTCTGCTCTGCTGAAACATACTCCATGGCATAGTCGGTCGCGAGCTTCATCGCGGTATCCATGGAGGAGCTCCAGATGACGTCACCGCTGCCGCCGCCAGCAGCCTGTTCGCTGATATAACGGTTATACAGCTCGGTGCTGTTCATATCGTTATATTCAACTTTGATGCCCGGATAGGTGGCTTCAAAGCCCTGAATCAGCGGCCCAGCCGCTTTGGTATCCGTTGTGGAGTAAACCACGACTTTGCCTTCTTTGGTGGCGGCATCAACCACCTTTTGGTAGTCAGCCGGATACCCCTGCGGCAGTGCGGACAGAGCAGAAAACGACATGAAAACAGCAGCAGAGATCAGAGAGATGCGGAATGTGTTCGCCATTATTATTAACCTTCTAGTTACATTTGAGGAACTAAAAGTCAACATAGCGGATGGGAGGGGAGAGACAAGAGGGGGGAGAGAGCCGGCTGGTGGAAATGTGATTGTTGGCGTTGTTTCGGTAATTAACACCATAGAAACCGTGAGGGCGATGGGTTGAGAGAATAGAATACTCGCCGTTGTAGGCCGGATGGCGCTTCGTTTATCCGGCCTACAGTGATTGTTACTCCTGAGCCACCCTCCGGTACAGCCGCCTCGGATGCCCAATACTCCCATACTGAATCTCAATCACCACAAACCCAATTTCCACGCAATACTCCAGATAGCGGCGACCCGTGGTCTTGCTGATCCCCGCGTCTTCTACTACCTGTTCGACTGACCAGCTGGTGTCAGGATGCTCGCTGAAAATACGCTTCACCCGCTCGAGCGTTGCCGGTTCAATGCCCTTTGTTGATGGCTGGGTTGATGCCTCACCCGCGGGTAAATTGAACAGTTTATCCAGTGCATGTTGGTCAACAACTTTCACCTGGCGCAGAGTGTGTACCAGCAACATAAAGCGCTCCAGCGAGGCCCGCAGACGGTGGGAGAACACGGGTTTTAGCAGGTAGTCAAACGCGCCGCTGCGCATAGCATGACTGCAGGTTTGCATATCGCTGGCGGCGGTGATGAATATCACCGAGCATTCAAACTGTTTGAGCAGCGGGCTATCAATAAGCTCAACGCCCTGACCGTCAGGCAAATAGTTGTCCAGCAGCAGCAGGCGCGGCCGATGACGGAGGATCAGCTCGCGGGCCTGTTCCAGCGATCCCGCGATCCCCACGATGCGCAGATGGAAGTTTTGCTCAATAAACTCCCGATGCAACTGTGCCAGATGTGGCTCATCTTCAACAATAACAACCTCAAGAGGGCGGATATCAGTCATGGGAAGGTCCTGTCGAAAGTGAAATCTGGAACGGGATGAAAACCGAAAATACGGTACCCTGCGGGATGTTATCGCTCATTTCGATGCTGCCACCGGCCCGACGAACATAGCCCGCGACCAGGTACAGGCCAATACCATGTTCTGCACCGGTGAGTTCGCTGCTGTCAGTGGGTTTACTGGTAAAGCCTTGCTCAAAAATATGCGGCTTCATGGCTTCATCAACGCCACAGCCCCGGTCAGCCACTTCAATCACCAGTTCGTGGTTGCGATCCGATATATACACTTCCACCGGCGCGGTACGTGCTGGCGTTTTCAGCGTGGCATCGACAGCATTGTCCACCAGATTACCTATTACTGACATCAGCTCCGTTTCGCTCAGCCCTTCCGGCAGGCGCGAGAGCTGGCAGGCGGGGTCGAAAATCAGTTCAACACCTTTCTCGCGAGCACCGACATATTTCCCCAGCAGCAGGCCGCACAGCGCCGGAGAGACAAACTGCCTGGAGAGGAAATCCAGCACCTGCTGGGCCCCCTCTGACTGTACCTGGATATAACGCAGCGCGTCGTCATAGCGCTGCATCTGCAGCAGGCCGACGAGCGTAGCCGTCCAGTTGAGCTGCTCGTGGCGCATGATACGCAGGTTATCGGCATAGCGGGTCACCTGGCTGAGTTGGCTGCTGAGCGTATTGATATCGTTCTTATCGCGGAAGCTGAATACCCAACCGCTTTGGGTGCCCGGCTCAACTTCAATAGCCACGCGGTTGACGATGGTTTCCCGTTGATTCAGGACGGTAATATGATCGTGATGGCGGCTGTCATAAGCGGTATTGCCTGGCGCAAAAAACGACGGTGGTAGCTGAATCACCTCATCCAGCGGTTTGCCGAGCAACGCTTGTTCACTCTGGCGAATATTGAGCATCTCCCTGGCGGCGCGGTTGATGAGTATTAGCTGCTTATCGGCATTCACCGCAAACACACCTTCATACATGGCCTCCAGTAACGCCTTTTGCTGTAGCACCAACTGGGCGATATCTTTAGGTTCCAGGCCGAACATCTGCTTTTTCAGCGTGCGGGTCAGTAACCAGGAAAAAATAAACAGCAGCAGCAGCAGGGCAAGGCCGTACATTCCGGTGCGCCACAGCAGGCGGGCGTTGATATTGGCGATGTAGGAGGTGAGGTAACCGACGGAGACAATGCCGATTACCTGATGGTGGCTATCAAAAATAGGTGCCTTACTGCGTAACGAGACACCGATCCCGCCCTTACGCACTGTGATAATGGTTTTTCCCTTCAGTACGTCAGCATTATCGCCGCCGATCATCGGCAGGTTAAGGCGCTCCGGGGATTCTGAGTGGTAAAGATGCTGTTCATGCGCATCGCCAATCACAATATAGCTGGCATCGCTTTCGGCGCGCAGCGGCTGAATCAGTTGTGCGATACCGGGAATATCCCGCTGCTGAACTTTTTCTGCCAGACCGGGAATCAGGGCAATTTCGCTGGCCTGTACCCGCGCACGTTGGCCTAAATCGTGGTGCAACTGGCGGTCGATAAAGTGAAACAGCAATACGCCAAGCAGCGCCAGCAGAAGGCAGGAAAAAGCCACCAGTGAGAGGAACAGCTTTACCTGAAAGGACAATCTAAGTTTCATGTAGTCCGCAGCGGCCAGAGCAGAAAGGGTCATCTGAAAAGCCTATCATGCGAAAATACGAACCGTAATCGAGGGACGACAGAGTTGTGAACTGCCTACATTCTCCGCGAATTTCTGAGACAATAAACGGTATGTCGACGATGCGATCCAACGGTTGTATCCATTGAAAATGCGCATCGTTGACGGTGATTTTTTGGGATCTTCCGGTCTATGACTCTGGGTGTCCGTCGATCGCGGCTTTCAGATCGCGATATTCTTCGCATTGGGTGCCGCAGATAGTCTTAATGGTGGCCAGCTCCGCTTTCGCCAGGTCAGGGCGGCCTTTAACCATCCATGCTTCCCCAAGATATTCGCGCACTTTCGCATAGTGCGGATCAAGGGCAATCGATCGTTGGTAGTAACTTATCCCTTCATCCGTACGCCCTAACTTGCGCGTCGCATAGCCTCGATAGTTCCAGGCTTCACGCGTATTGGGCTGCTGTAAGGTATCGAGTAAATTGATGGCATCCTGATAATGGCCGGTTTTTGCCAGGTGATACGCATACTGCGTTTTATCCTGATCGTCGATCATGCTGCTTTTTTCGGGCAAACATTTTTGGGTTTTGTTGTCGTAAACCTGACCCTTCGGGCATGTTGGTGTGGTGGTATCGTCATTTCCCATGGCGCTGGCTGCAGCGGAGTAGAGCAGCCCGCCTGAGATCAGGCAAATCAACGGCAGTATTTTCGTCATGGCGTGCATCTTCATGATCCTGTCCTCTCGGTATGAGTGAAGGTTCTTGCATGCTGTAAACCGCGCAGACCATGCTTTACTCATTATCGATGCCTATAAATTGACCTGCCGTTTATTTTTAAAATACCGCTTTATTAGCAAAGAGAGAGGCACCTATTTAATCGCAGCGCGTGGTTCCAAATGAGTCTGTGCGACAGGTTGTCGTGTTTCCTTGGGCGTCAGTTGTTCGGGTTGTACCAAAGCTGTCTGTACGAGATACGGAACCATCGCTACCGCGGGTCGTGCCAAATGAATCGGTTCGATAACTGGTCGTATTTCCGTTAGCACTGGTTACCCTTGTTGTTCCGAATGAGTCAGTGCGTGAGACGCTCCCATCGCTGCCACGCGTTGTTCCAAAACTGTCCGTGCGCCAGCTATTTCCTTGATCATCACGTGTCGTTCCAAAGCTGTCTGTTCTGTAGGTGGTGGCACTCGCAACAGAGGATAACAACATCAAAATGAAAAAACTGAAAACTGCTTTTCCCGACATCATGATATTCACCTTATGTGTATTATTTGTTTTTGGGATTAGGGCAGGTATGCTGGCCTCATTCCTGGTCAGATTTTACGCCCTTCCAGATGGCACTGGTAAGAAATACCGCCATGCTCGCCAATTAACCAATCAACAGCTTGTCCTGACAGTCGATTGATAGATACATGGGATACCAGCCCCCATGTTTTATTGTCTCGTGACCCTTCGATTTTGTATTCGATGGTCTTATCGGTGATTATCGGGTGTACGACTCTGAACCAGGTATCATCACGTCCTTGAGGCTGCCCATCAATATCTACAATGACTGCCTCTGTAAACCAATTCGTACTTTGACCATTGCTTACGCATGTGTCTCCCGAATCAGCACGAATATCAAGGCAGAGTTTATCTTTTGATAAATAAGGGGCTGGCCAGATTCCGGTTGCTGACTGATCGTTAGTATTTTGCGGTTCGCATACAATTAAGGATGGTTCGGATGCGAGAACAGGCAGACTGCATAGCAAAGTAAAGGCAAAAAATGTGTTTCTCATGTGGCGAGTTATCCGTGTCTAAAGTTAAATTTACAGAATTATCTACATCTCTAATACTTAGAACAAATTTAAAACAAATCGATGATGCCTGGTTTACGTTGAGATAATATTAATATGTTTAACGTTTTTAACGCATAATTATGAGCTCGTTTCAATTTTTAAATATCTAGATAAGATACACTATTTGTATGTCTTTGGAAAATCACAACAGAGAAATATAAAAATGAAACATGCATTGGCCGGTTTATTTTTGGTAGGTGGGTTTTGTGGAACGATCAATCCAGTTATGAGCGCAGAAAGTGAGAGTCGCTATATCAATATTCGCAATACTGACAGCGGCTGGGTTCAGGGGGTTTGTTCGTTGGTATTTGCTCTGGATAACGGGGGGAATGGCGCGTTTAATGACCTTACTATTACCCTTCAGCTCACCGATAAATCAGGTGCGACCCTGGAAACGGGGGCGCTTCACGTTCAGGCATTTGGTGATAGTGATGCGACTCGCTCAATTAATGCAGCAACAGAATTTAGCTGTGATTCAGTTGAAAATACGGTCAGTATTATCATTACTAAAGTTGATGAAGCCTCGCAGGATGGCTCATGGCATGCACTTCCATTATCAGTTTTTGACCCTCAATATTATCAACCGCTGAAAATTAGCGTAGGACACGGTAAGTAACTCGTCTGTATTTCTACAGGGGATATCTTGCGATATCCCCTGTCTGATCTGGCGCACGTATATTACTTATTGATTAAGTCGATAATACGATCGCCTTCAGCATCTTCCTGTGCCACCCGGCTAAAGATACTACTGTCGCTTTGTGTACCTACCTTGATTGGTTCTTTACAATCTTTATGGAATACTTTTTTTCCATTTTTTGTGACGACGACGCCAGACATATCACCGTGTTGCTCTTTGTCGTAAACAATATATTCATAGACCCCTTTTACGATGCGAATCCAGTATAAAGATCCTCCGGCGATCGTTTCTGCGCTGTAATACGCTGTGACTCCCGGCTGATTAGTGACAAGATTCAGCTCCGCAATAGGAGAAGATGCTGTTCCCAGAGCATATCCGGCAGCATCCTGGGCAATAAAAGCGCTGGCAAATTTATTATTGGTTAACAGACACTCAAGAGTTAATTGTTCCTGATCCTCTGAACTATAGGTCTCGGCAAAAGATGTCTGGGTGGCGGCAATACAGCCTAAGACTATTGCCGCAATTTTTAAGCTAAACTTCACGTTCTTCACTCCTTAATAAACATGTGTGTTTAATCGTTGTGTGAGATTAATTTCCGCTTTTAATTTGCTTACAAGTATCCAGCCACCCGGCGGCATCAATTTTCCCGTTTGCCAGATATTTTTGCTGATTCTGCCAGTGCGCGGCGAGAAATGGCTTAAGACCTGCAAGACGTTTGTTCAGGGTGAGCATTTGATCGAAAACCGTCACTTCATGTTTCAGACCTTCCTGACCATAAAGCGTGGCTGAATCAACCAGACTACTGGCGTAGTAACTCGTCAGTTGTTGCAGGCGATCTGTTTGCTCACCCAGTTTTGTTTTTCGGATCGCGCAATTTTTATCACTGTCATCTTTATCCTTACACAGCAATTCATAGTTGTGATTGAGGAAGTCAAGAAAGCGGCCATCATCCTGCAATTTTGTGCAAAGGAAGGAGCCGAGGTTAAGGCTGGCGCGGATCGATTGTGCCCGTTCTTCCTGCTGTTGCTGATTACTGGCGCGGAGCTGATTTTCCAGATCCTTCAGTTTCTTTTTCAGCTCTGTGTCTTCAACGCCTGATGCCAGGCTTCCCAGCGCTTTTGCGGTGTCTGTGGGGGCGTCTTTGCTCTTATCTATGCCCGGTTTATCTGCACCGAGAGTAGCCCAATTTTTCTCCAGCTGTTTCACTCGGTCTGTTGATGTAATGGTTGGAGAGACCAGAACCAGACGCAATCCGGTGGTTTTGCTGGTGAAAGGATGGGCTTCATCGTAGTAGTTAATTTCTTTACGGGTCGCGCTACGGATCTCTGATTCATTCGAGATGACGCTGCCTCCGCGAACCACAAAACCACCAGCCTGGCCGTGAAGTCTGTTGATTTTATTGAGATAGAACGGGGTGAACATCATCTCAGAGACGTTGCCCAGCATATCGTGTAGGCCGAGGGGGTTAGGGTTCAACAGCCCAATAAGCTGTACTTTGCCGTTAGAGGACTGCGAACCGGAATACCACTCGTAATTTTTCATGTCATCCATCGGGTAGTGGGAATCACGGAATTCCGCACTGTTTACCTTGAGGCCGCCGCGTGCTGCAAATTCCCATTCTACTTCAGTGGGCAGGCGTAAAAATCCAGGGTTGCCATCCTCTTTCGGTAATTTGTCGAGAGCATTCGTGCGTAACCACTGGTTATATTTATCGGCAAAATTTACCGCATCGAACCAACTGATATTGGTTTCTGCGATGCTTAACTTACGTGATGGCGTGGGGCAGGTACCGCTGGTTAATGCCTGGTATTGCAATGCTGTCAGTTCATATTTGGCCATCAAATAGTAACGACCTTTGCTTTTTTTGCTTTCGGTAAAGCTACCGGCGATAAAGGTTGGATAACTGTGTTCAACAAACCCCCATTCTCCGCCATCTTCTCCTAAGGTGATCGGCATATCATCCAGAGGGCCCGAGACAGGGATCTCTACCTGACGGAATACCATGGCACCTTCACAGGGCATGGGCAAAATAATATCGTCGCTATCCGGTTTGGGGTTATAGATTTTCTCTGCCCACGGTTCGGCCAGCACGGGCGACATCTTCACCAGCAGAGCCAGCGCCAGCCAGCGTGATAATGTGGAAGGGGTAAGGGTCATGAACGTTCTCCGCAAATGATAAATGCCTTGGGCAAGTAGGAATATGGGTTATGCCTCGCGCAGGCTCTGCGCAGGTTCAATATTAATGGCGCGCCAGGCACCAATGCCGGCGACCAGTGTTGCCACGACAATGGTGAGTATTAGAGCGACGAGGCCGTGCAACGGGGTGATCTTACAAATCATCTGACCTGTTGCCTGACTGCCCGCTAACGCCTGGTTAAAGACCTGACTGGCTAAAAGGTAGATCGCAAAGCCGCCGATATAAGCCACCAGACTAAGCAGACAGCCTTGAAAAATCACATAGGCACCCACTGCGGGACGGGTAAAACCGAGCAGGCGGAGGACAGCAATATGTTTACGTTTGCGGTCAACATTCGCGATAAATGAGCCAATAAGTGAGGCAATACAGCCAACCAGTGCAGTGGCGGCAATGGTATTAAAAATAATGCCCAAAACCCGATTGATGCTTTTCACATTTTCTATATCAGCCAGACGGCTGGTGGTTTCGATGCGCTGTTCCCGGAGATCGCGCTCAAGGCTGGCAACCTGATCAATATCGCGGGCGTATAATCTGGCGCGTGCGTAGAGCGGTGGTTTACCGTCAAACTGCGCACCGCTGGCCATCCCCAACCCGGTTACCGCAAAGCCATCGCGGAAATGTTCAAGCGCCAGCAATAACGAAGGCTGGGTAAAGATCGCGGCACGATTAAAATAGGTCGCAGGCAAAATCCCCACGACGGTAACGCTTTTTCGTCCCCACTCCCGGCGTTCATCAAGCATTCTGCTTACTCGCAAAGAGAGCGAATCACCGACACTGACCGCTAATTTACGTGCGGCTTCCTGGGTAATGACAACCTCGTTTTCCTGATGGAGTTCAAGGGACTTGAGTAAAGGGTCCCCTGAGTCTGTTGGAATAACTTCAGCGTTCTCAATGAAATGTGTGCTGTCTGTTTGCAGGTCAGCAAGCGTATTTAGCGAACGCGTTTGCCCGATGGCGAAACCCACATCGGGTCGCTGCCGTAACTCTTCGATCCAGTTTTGGTTGTAGCTGCCGCTACTCAGCATACGGATTTCCAGGTTGCGAGGGTCACTGGCCAGATCTTCTTGCAGCTGGTTCACAATCCCAAAACGCAAACCGAAAAGAAGTAATAAAGGTGCGATGACAGCGACAAGAGAAGAGACGATGCAAAAAGAAATGATGCGATCGTGCCACAGGTCTTGCATAGCCAGGCGGCCCAGCAGTCTGGCTCGGTTAAAGGACAAAATAGGTTCCTCCCTGTTCGTGCTTCGACGATGCCACTAACGGTTCAGGCTGGGCAGTTAAACAGGGTAAATTGAAATGTTGTACCAGTGGCCAGTCGTGGCAAACAATCAGCGCCATCATGCCTTCCTGGCGGACCAACTCAATAAACAGGCTAAATAATTTCTTTGCGTTGTAGGGATCAAGTGCGGCTGTTGGTTCATCCGCCAGTACCAGTTTTGGGCGGTGCAATATCGCACGTGCGAAAGCGGTTCTCTGTCGTTCACCAAACGACAACTGCGTTGGATATTTAGCCAATAATGGCGCAAGTTTGAGAGCATCGATCACTCTGTCCAGCAGCGCGTTGTCGGGGCGTAATCCCAGCAACTGGCACGGCAGAAGGATGTTATCTTTGACGCTCAGATAGGGAAGCAACCCCCCATTTTGCAACACAAAGCCAAGCTGGCGGGCGCGAATACCCGCCAGTTCATTATGTTGTGCATCCTTTATCAGCGTTGCGATATCAAATTGCTGTGCACCTTCGTCCAGCTCAAAGCACCCGATTTTACTGGGCTGCAGTAATAAGCCGATGGCTTCCAGTAGCGTGCTTTTACCACATCCACTTTCACCTGTGACCGCGACCACCTGGCCTGACCGCAGCGTGAGCTGCGGCAGGTAAACCCGGTGAGCATGACTGCCCTGACCACGAACAACGCACAACTCTTCTATGCGCAGCATCAGGGCATCATTTCCAGCGGGATGGGATAAACGCGATCGCGCGGATCGCTTCCTTTTGCCAGCTCAACCCAGCGATCAACATCGGCGTTATATTTTTGGTAATGACGCAGTTTGGATGACAGCGTGCGGATAAATTTCTCCTGTGACAATCCGTCCCAGCTTTTCCAGGTCTCTTCGTCGAGGTTCAGGACATCGCTCTTATAGGGAAGATCGGCCAGATATTCTCCCAGTACCCCCAGATCGCCAATGCGGGCATTGTCCTGTTGTTTCAGCTGGTTAGGATCAGCACCCATGGTTGCCGCAACAGTACGCAGTTGCTCAAACATTTTGGTTGGTGAGATCATCCCCTCATTTGCTGCTTTAAGGATCTGGCTGACAGCATCGCTTAAGTCGCTTAGCTGACCTTTGGTCAAGAGAACACGAACGTCGGTGGTAGGAATGTTTTGCTTAATCAGGTCGCGGTCGCTAATCCATGCCTGAAAGACTAACGGGGCTTGTGTGCTGTTACGCTTACCCAGATAGGCCAACTGCATGGCATGTCCAATTAATGCCGTATCCTGAAGCAGCTTTTGTTCCGGTGTCAGTTTCTGTCCATCGTCTTTCGCGTAAAGCGCACTACCAATCGCAGCATCACCCATGTAAGCCGATTTAACCTGCTCAGTAATGGCGGAGGCTAGCGCATCTACCTGCTGGCCAAACATCTTGATATCACCAGCATTTACGGCCTGGTAAAGGTTGGACTGGGTGCTGTCAAAATTGGAGAGATCGCGGTACTGGCTTTCGGCTTTGGCATGATTATCTTTGCCGCCTGATGTTTTTAGGTGCAGCGTATAGATAGCAATACCGCGGTTACCCGCCTCAAGGCGAAGCTGGCTGGCATCAAGACCGGTACCTGACAGCTTGTTGCTACCGTCAATAGCACCTGCATCGGTAATCAGGACCATGTAACGAGCGCCAAACGGGCTCCAGTCAATGTCATCAATAGCTGATAGCACGCCGGAATACGCATCCTCGTCATACAGAGAACTGGAGACTTTCGCTTCTTTTAAATCAGCGACTTTCTTCAGGAAATCCGTACCATCTTTCACATGGTTAGGATCTGCGTAAATCTTTGTACGGTACTCAAGGCCCGGAACGGCTTTGGTATTTGAGCGAAATGAGATCAACCCAAACTTAACCTGCCCATCCAGATGCTCTTGTTTGATCTTGCCATAGATCTTATTAACCGCTTCTTTGGTGCGCTCAATGTAAGGCCCCATTGAAATGGTTGAGTCAATAACGAAGACCACCGAGGCGTTAAACCCTTTCAATTGATTTACGTTATCTTCTTGTTTTTTAGCCGTTTCAGCTTTACTGACGGAGGCTACGTTAAGCAGGCGAGTATAGAAGCCATCTTCGGTCATGACCTCTTCGCCGCTCAGGATTGGCAGCAGATAAAACTGCTTTTGCAGATCGACAAAATATTCGGGCTCTTCAGCCTGAATACCTTCGGCGTGGCCATCCCGTTTTAACTTGGCGCGAAGTGGGGCAACCAGCGATACGGGATCGGGGGCAGAGAGAATATCATCAAGGCTTTTTCTCTCTTTAAAGAACAGCAAACGGTCACGGTTTGCCGGGTTGGTAAATGCCAATGTGAGTTGCATTTTCCAGTCGACAGTACATGACTTTGGTAACCAGCCAATAGTTTTACCAAAGCTATCCGGCCCGACCTTAAGCCAGCTCTGGCCGTTTGCATCTTCTTTTTGATAAACATACAGGCTGCTGAAGGCCGGCTGTAGCTGACCTTTATCATCACCTGCGGCAGTCCCAAGTTTGCAGCCGGGGGTAGTGAGAACACGTTGATATAACGTTTTCTTACCTTCCTGGAGCAGAGGTTTGTCGCCATCAGCGGCAAATACATGCCCGCTGAGCAACAGACCACATAATGGCAGAACCAGACGACTCATCGGATTCCAGGTCATTTTCCTAGCTCCTCAAGACGCTGTTTGGCTGTTTGGTTGTCAGGCTCTGTTTGCAGAACTGTTTCGTACCAATATGCTGCAGTATCTTTATCCGGTGCTTTGAAACATTCACTTGGCTGGTGGTATTTCGGGTCGTATTCACCTGCGTACACGAGCGCGATTTTGGTATCGCCACCCTGGGCACGGTTAGCATACAGACGCTGTGCAACACCACATTTTTTAGCCTCTTTTGCGGCCTGGATAATGGTCAGCAGTTTGTCACTGTCGAGTTTTTCCTGAACGCAGCTCTGGACGAAATCAAGCTCGTTCTGGCTGTTCAAACCCTGTGCAGAACAGGTGCTATGAGCGACAGGCTCTGGTGCGGCGGCGGGTGCAGACGCCGGTGTTTCTTGCTGTGTTTGTTCGACAGGAGGGGCTTCCGGTGATTTATCCCGGCCTAAAAACCACCACAGCGCACCAGCAATCACGACTAATGCCAGTATTGCCGCGCCTATAACAGGAAGGCGGGAGGACCCCGATTTCGCCGGAGTTCTCGCTTCAGTATGAATTACCGGCTCTACAGGTTCAGGGGCAACAACGGTTTCTGTCGCAATGACGGGCTCAGAAGGAACTTCTGGAGTAGCCAGCATGCTGCTGCCGCTATAGTTACCTGTTTCACCTCTTGCTTCAGAAGAGAGCAGTTCGTCGCGCACCAGCTGTAACGTGGTATTGCGTGTTTCTCCAGAATCCAGCTTGATCTGAATTTGTACCTGGCTTGCCGTCGCCAGCAATGGATCAAGCAATGTTGGGCCAATACGAAAACCGCTACCATTATTTAACGCATAACCACCGTTCATGGTAAACCAGTGTTGCGCCGGGCTCCAACTGCCATCGGGTTGCAGGTAGTTCTGCTCGTTATTGCACAGAGTAAAGGTCAGATTAGTCAATATTGCGGTTTCACCACGCAGGCGGACCATCAATTGTGCAGTACCTGGCTCTGCCGGCTGGCAGGCAATGATTTTAGCTAGCATGGCATGTTCTCTTGTTTCAATTGGCTGATAATCTGACCAAGTTGACGATTCTGTTCGAAGGAAATATCCCGTGTGGCGCTATGACCCGCATTGTCCAGGACAACGCTCATCAAAGCAGAAAGCCAGTCACCCAGATAGGAAACGCCGGGCTGTGGTGCAACGGCGGCGAGTTGTGGCAACTCATCGTTAGCGAGCTGCTTCTGACGCAGAAACACTTTGTTTTTCTCGCCAACATAGCTGTTGGGTACCTTGTCTGCTGGCAGGGTGAGATAACCAAACCAGGCAATAAAATCACGTATGGTCAGTTGAGCGCGTAAAACCTGACGTGCTCGCATGTGTACGCGAGTGGTTTCAGCCTGCTCTTGACCCGCCAGGGCATGTTTCAATGTCCCTTCCAAATCCAAACGTGTGGCGGCGGTGATTAGCTCTTCGCTGAGTTGATTAATCAGCTCACTGCTCATGCCCAGTTGACGCCACTGCAACGGTTGCTGCGGCAACTCCCGTAGATGGGCTACCCAGGCTTTAAAGGCCTGATGCGCGAAATCGTCATCCTGGCCTACGCGTTCCGCTGCAGCAGTTGCTGGCGCATCAACAACGGCGATTTCAACAGGTGTAGTCGCAAAGGGATCGCTGGCAAAGGGGTTATCAGCGAATGGATTACCACCAAACGGACTGGTTGCGAAAGCATTGATGGTCGGGCTTTCGCCTTCAGTTTGCGGCGCCTGCTCGAGGTCGCGAATACTCAAATAAATGTTGTTGAGCTCCTGAGTCGGCAGAACCAGGCGTTCGATAAGTTCCCCCATACTGTGGGAACATGCAGACAAGCCCTGCCATAACTCTTTGGCAATTGCTTGTTTTTTCACAATCTGCCCATCACCGTCTTTTTCGTACCACCGGCCAAGACGTTGATCGCCGGTTTCCATGCGACATTGCAGCAGTTGTTGCTGTAAACGTTTTAGCTTGAAGTCGAGATGGGCGACGCCGCGCAGTGCTTTCGTCAGGCGCGACATTCCACCGTCGTTGAGTTCGAGCATTGCCTGCCAGGCTGCTTTCGGTTCCGCAACGTGCATATTCACATTTTTTCCGCAGACGAAGGTGCTGCCCATGGTATCGAGTACATCGCGGTAACGATCGCTGATACCCACTTCCTGGAGTCTCTCCTGCCCGGCATCACCTTCAAGCCTCAGGAAAGGGTTATCAAGCCCGGGTTTGCGTACCAGGAAACAGTTGTTGAAAGGCTGGTTGGGTGCCCATTGTGAAAGCCATTCATAGTGCGAGAAACGCTCCAGTAAAGTCATGTGCATCATACCTTCCCAGCCTTCTTTTAACTGGCTTTCGGTATGTTGCAGGCTGTTGACGATACGCATATCACACATGGTGATTGCCCAGAACAAACCCGGGTTGCGACCCCCGCGCTCTTCGGCACTCTTACCCTGGGTTTTCTCTACCCAGCGGTTTAATACCGGGCCCACATCAGCAACGTCGCTCTGTTTGGCTGAGCTGGCGCATACGACAAGCGCATTCATTTCCTGGTTATCGGTATAGCGTTCGAACAGGTAAGCAACTTTTCCGCGAAGCAGGAGCTGCGAAATCGCGTTAAGTCCATCCCGGCCAGCCTGTTCAAGTGCGGTGATCTTGAGACGACCGCGATAGCCAGGGAAGTCGAGCAGATCAACCTGTTCTACAACGCTGTTGGTTTCAACTTCTGCCAGAGGGAATATCAGCTCTGTGGTTAAGGCCGCCAGTTCCGCCTGCGTTAAGTTGGCGCTACCAATTTGTTGTTCTTCTTTCCAATAACGGATCTCAACGTTGCGATCCTGGTTGGAGCCCAACCTGTTCAGGCTATCTACGTTCATGATGCTGCCGCTGCTATGGTCAGTCAGCGTTTCCAGCGGGGCAAATACCATACGGGTATGGTTCAGTTTCGCCAGTACATTGGCTAGTGAACGGTAGGTTTCGGTGAGAGCTGGCTGTTCTCCCCATAACAGGGAAAAGAGCTCTGCACGATCATTTGGGCTCAACGTCGGGGCAATTTTCAACACCTGCGGCCACCAGGCGTGTTCAAGCTTCTCAACTGACTTTTTAAAGGAGGCGTTAAGGTAATCCCACAAGGCGACGACATCTTCCTGGCTGACGCCGTTATATTCCTGAACCTGCACAGCCCGCTGCAGGAATGGGCGCAGGCGCTCTTCAACCCGGCTTTGGTCAAGCTGATAGCTCAATTGCTCATGGTTGAAGTCGTTAAACCAGGCGTTGGCCAGAATCTTAGCCAAATCGATTTCACTGAACAGGCGCAACGGCACGGGGTATCCAGCCGGCGCGGCAGGCGCCTGACGGGTAAAGCGAGTGACCAACCCCGTCGCTTCTTTACCTCCGCCGACAGGGTTTACCTCTTTGATAAAGTCAACACGCCTTTCGCCGTAGAGTGCTTCCAGCGACCCATTGCTACCAGCAGCGAGCGCTGAAATGAGGTACGATTTCCCTGCCTGAGAAATACCGAAAAAACCGACAGTCATCGGTGTTTTGGCAACCTGAGTCAGGCTATTGGCCAGATTCCTCGTACGCAGCAAACTCAAGTTGAGTTTGTCTGCTTCGTTGTCTAAACGACGTGAACCGGGGCGTACGTTGTCGACCCATCCGAGTGCGTCCAGGCATCCCTGAGCGATAGCAGCCCAACCCTGAGTGAGAGATTTTTGTTCGCTATTCATTATTTTTTAACACTCCCGCTATCGAGCCAGTGACGGCTATCAATGAGCCCTCTGTCGGGCATCGTATTGAGTTCCAGATCCAAATCACGTTTGCTAAATGACTTATCGGTGTTGCTGCTGACATCGGCGATCGTCAGGCGATCGCTAATCAGTCCAAGCTGACGAGCTCGCTTACCCTTATCGATCGTCAGTCTGACTTTGAGATACGGGGAGCCATTATCCGTGGACTGAGCCGAAGAGAATTTTTTACGTCCTTCTTCGCTAAAACGGAGGGTATACAGCGGTGCTGCAGTCCAGCGTTCTGCATCCAATTGGCGATAGCCTAAGCGCAGGTCGCCACGCATAACGATGCTTTGTGTGGTTTTCTCGCCATTTTCATCGGTGATGGCCGGAAGCTTGATCTGCCCGTTTTCAGACTCGATATGTTGATAAACGATGTCGGCATCGCGAATCAGGTTATCCATATCAATGGTGCCGATATGGCGAATCGTTGAATACGGTTTCAGCTCTGAGGTGCGGAAATGGAAGTTAGGGATGCTGTGGTTTGCACACAACTGCGTGAGCATGGCACCCACTGAAGCCGTACTTTTCGGATCGTCGATATGACCGTTTTTATGGAACGGGTACCAGGTACCCGTCTGATAACCATGTAACGGCAGAATACGCCCTGGCGGTAACGGAAGGTTGCGACGAATAATCGCCTGAATCCCAGGTAACTGAGACGGCCGGCCGGTGAGTAGCAGCAGATCGCAATGATAATAAGACAGCACTTCACAGAGTGCAGTCAGGACTTTATCGATGCTGAACTTACCTGCACAGAGATCGCCATGGAGTTTGGCGAGTGGCAGATTAAGCATGATATCCGCGAGCTTAAAGTCGGTCGGACCTCCCGCTTTCTGAACTTCCCGGCGTACGAATCCTTCGACTTCATCACGAATACAACCCACCGGTAGCAAATCGCCGACACGTTGGTTAATCAGGGTATGCGTTTGTTCATCAAGCGGATCGTAATGTTCGTATGTTCCCAGGATATGTAATGCGAGCGGGACGAACAGTTGCAGGCTCAGTTGTTGGCGAAGCACGGCTTCGGCGGCGCTAATATTCTGCGATCCGCACAACTGGGACATCAATGTTTCAGTGGACATCACACCGGCTTCACGCAGGGCTTGCTCAAAAGCGGGGAGAACGTATGACTGAATAACATCCAGCAAAATGTCATCACCTGCGATCTTAAAACTGTCGCGAAAGCGCTGGTGCGGGATGATATGTACGTTAGTACCACCACCAGTGTGCCCATTATGATCGAGGCGGTAATCGGTGATCACCAGATCGGTGGTCCCGCCGCCAATATCAATTGACGCGATAGTGATACTTTCACGATCGGTACGGTCTGGTCGGCCAATTGCGTCGAAAAACTCTTCCGGATGACCGGCAAAGTTCTGATTAATCTCGGTGTACAGGTAAACCAACTGTGCACAGGAGGCTTCGTCCCACTCCACCCTGATTTTAGGTAATGGGATCTTGATGTTTGCTTCCGTATGCTCTTCTTGTACGTCCTCATACGGATCGTTCTCGCCGTTGTGCCAGCGTAACGATTTCCACACCAGGCCGACAGCCTGACGCATGCGTTCATCCAGCACACAGCGTTCAGCCATGGGCATACCAGGCGGAACCGTCAGAATAATATGGCGTAGCTGACGCGGGATCCCAGCGTGTCCCTGACGAATACGCTGCTCCGGGCTGTTAATCTGACTAATGGCCTGGGTCAGAACTTCTGCCAGCATAAAGGTCATCAGCGAACTGCGTGAGTAGCGTGGCGTAAAGACGGGGATGCGATCCATCTCATCTTCAATGGTGTGCAGGGCTTCGCCTCTTTCATCGATCAGGTTGGCAAACGGTGCTGCCGTTGCCAATGGATTGCTGTCCTGCACATAGCTGCCATTAAAACGCCAACCCTGACCATAAAACTTCTCATCCCACAGATAGCGTTTAGGGCTGGATAGGCCTGTTGAACCTTCGCTGCCTTTACGACGAGCCGCCAGACGGCTGGCTTCACCACCAATACGTGCGATAGTCGGCCACTGGAACGCGTCGTGGCGACCGCTGCGTACAGAGCAGTGATCTTTGCCGAAGAAGGCTTGCGAAAATTCGACCCGGCTTTCAAAAGGATCGGTATAGATATGTTCGGGGGCACTGAGATCACGTAGTTTCAGCACATAGTTATGCCTCATGCCTGAACCTGATTGCCCGTGATCTTCAATAAGAATGCCACAGGTGCGCGAGTTGCCCACGTCGAGTATCAGGTCGACGGCGATGGGTTTGATCGCATTGGTTTCCCGATTGGCGATCACCCTGAACTGCGGCAGTTCAATGACGGGTTCAGTCTGGGTTTGCAGACCTTCGACTGGAATCGCCATCAATGACAGAAGGTTCAGGTAATGTGCCAGCGGGTATTGCTGTGCAAGTTCCTGTTCACGCTCGTCGATATCCCGGCCTTTGCTCGCTTCTTTGAATACTTCTTTGAGCCAGTCGGTTATCCAGTCCTGCGTCAGGTACCAATTTAGGGCATAGGTTGCAGTTGCGACGGCGAAGGTTGCCCCGGCATTCACATCTTCCTGGTTCGGGCTGAGGTCAGCGGCAGCCTGCTGTTTAGCCATAATACGGGTGTCGATCGCCAGCGTCATGCGATGGCTATGACCATCTAAATCGGGTTCTGGTAGTTTGACTAAACGAAAACGAGCCCAGTTTAGCGGTCCCTCCTGGTACACATTCGGTGGGCTAAAGCGAAACAAAGGAAGCGGTAACCAGATGCCGTCGAACAACTTCAGGCTCTGTTCAACAGGGATATCGTACTGGCTTTTTGCCTTCTCGATGTTATCGGGGGTCGGCTGATAGAAATAGTAATCGCGCTGCTCGTTGTAAATTAAACGGGTGAGTACACCGTTTGCTAATTTGACAAACTCGCCAGCAGGCAGGCGGCCAAGGGACAATCCGAAATCCATAAATTGGATCCCAGAGTCACCCACGAGGGTAATTTGACGATCGAAAGATACAATCTCAGGCAACATAGTTATCTCGTCCCTGTTCAGGAATTAGGTTGAAGCATGCGAATAGGGAATGTTTTTTCCCCATTATTGCTGCCAATACAATCGGCGTGGCCAGCAGCGGGTGATTTGCACTCGATTGTCGGCACAATAAAGTTTGAACCGTCGCTACATTTCATCTGCTCAGGATTGGTGATACTCAGCGCCCCTTGCTGCACATTGCCGCTGGCAGGGCCACGACAGGTAACACCGCTGGACTGACGTATGCTGACGGTGCCATTGCCCTGGGCAAAGTTATATTGCAGTTGCAACGGTCGCCCGGTGAGCTTGTCCTGAATACCACCATTCACGCGCCATTCGCCGTTAAGAAACTGCGCTGGGCCATCGGGAAGGGCCGGAGGAAGCGTCAACGGAGTGCCCTGTGCCGGGATGACTGGCGGCGTGGTGACGGGTTGAACTGCGGGTGGCGTTTGAGCGTCTGCGGCGCCAGGTACAGCAGGAGGTGCCGGAGTAGTCGACGCATCGGTGTTGGCATCACTTGCAGGAACGGCTGGCGGAATTGTGTCGTCACCGACCTGTGCGGTTGTTGTCGCTGCCGGAACGGCTGGCGATGTTGGTTCGAGTGCTTGCTGCGCATCGACTGGAGTACTCTTAGATATGCCAGGGACGACAGCTGAACCCACGACGGTTTCTGAACCTGTGCGGGAAACCTGCGTTGTTACATCGGAAACGCCTACGGCTGGACGTTCGATGGCAGGAGTCGTATCGATCGCCGTTTTATCCGTGGCGATGGCAGGGAGCCCCGGAATGGAGAGTGATGGCACACATCCGCGTAGTAGACCTAATAATAATGCCAGCAGCAGCAACGCAAGTAGCAACCAGAGTAACCAACGCCAGCTCCAGCGTCTGCGCACAACGGTATCTACAACAGGTGTAACAGCCGGGGTTACGGCGGCGTCTACAGGAGCCAGAGGGGTTGAGGCCGCGAGAGGGGTTGCTGGTAGTGATGCCGGACTCAGCCAATGCATAGGATTACGTTGTTCGCCTTCCGGATGGACAAATCCCCAAAAGGTAATCACCAGGATCCCGTTTACGAGATACACAAATTCGTAATCCGGGAAATGTGTGACTGACTTCAGCAACTGCGCGAAGACGCGGCGATCGCCTCCGGTCCCGTTTTGCTCAGCATTGAGTAACTGTTCACTTAACGCCTGCACTGACATTTGAAACGCAGTAAATTGCTGGCGCGCTGATTCCCGCTCCGCTTCACTCGCACCGCTCCATGGGATGACATCGCCAGGGAAACTGCTGTACCAATCGGTTCTGTCACCACCCTGATCGTTTTGTGGGATAGCTAAATGACGAGCCAAATCGCGCCCTGCATCAAGACGGTAGATTGCTTCACGTAACTGAAACGCCATCTTAAAAACGGGATAGCCCGTTTCACCCAGAGCCTTAAATGAGGAATTATGCCCGGTACGCAGCAGTGGTCCCTGAATCGAATTTCGCATTGTCTAAACCTTGTAAGGCTGTGATTTAACAAAAGCCACAGTGATGCAGGCTATTTTTTACTCGCACCAGGCGTCCATTCAAAACCCCAGCCATAGTGCTTATCCAGCGACTTCCGGTCAGGGAAGAAACGGTCCAGACGTTCAACGTTGATATTGCCATCGACGTTTTTGAGTCTGGCTATCGCCGCAACGTTATTGCGCTGATTGCTGTCAGTCAGCGTGGATATAATGGGGGGTTGATCGGGCACATAAATCGTGATGGTGGCATTGGTCCCTTGCCAGTTGTCGGCACCGCCGTAAATGAAGCTATAAATCAGAACCTCATCTATATCCTGCCAGTGGCTGCCATTAATGAAGAGCCATTCACCATCTTGATCGTTACCCTCACGAAGATCTTGTTGCAGCAACAGATATGGCGGTTTGTCATAGTTACCCAGGAACTTACTCAACGCTTCGGCACCACTGATCTTGCCGTTTTTAAAA
The DNA here is from genome assembly GCF_028069775.1 of Citrobacter sp. Igbk 17. NCBI lineage: Bacteria > Pseudomonadati > Pseudomonadota > Gammaproteobacteria > Enterobacterales > Enterobacteriaceae > Citrobacter > Citrobacter sp. Igbk 17. The sequence continues at coordinate 53,389 of NZ_JANEWI010000034.1, forward strand.
CGAATAAAAGCGGCGATATCGAGGTCGATAGGCTCTTTATGGCTTCCCTGTTGCCAGGTCAGGTTGATTTTAATCCGCCCAAAATCTTTGCGTTTCTCCAGATTTATGCTGGGGTTTGCCTGGGTTAAGTTCGTGCTGGCGGGGGCGACAGCAGGCGTAGCAGCAGGCACATCGTGATGTACCGGAGGAGGGGGCGGGGTTAAGGCATTTTTATGCCACCACCACCAGGCGCAAGCGATCAGTAGCAACAATAACAGCAACAATAGCCATGGCAGGAAGCGTCGCCACCACGGGATAACGATCACGGGAGGTAGGGGGGCTTCACTGACAATGGCCCAGTTGATTAGCACAGGTTCGCCACCTACGCTATAGCAGTTAAGATCGCGCGAATGCGTTAGCAGTCTTTGTAAGGCATGCGCTGAATGTTCTTCGCCGCGTGCGAGTAGCTGCTCAATCAAACCGGCCAGAATATCCTGATACTGCTGGCGTTTACTCTGGACGACGGATTGTTCCGCATCGCTTAGTGCAGAAAAGGGCTTTGCCAGCCCCTGGCGCTCAGTCCACCATTCCAGATGTCCTTGTGAACCACGACGGGCAGTGGCGTAGAGTAGTGCCAGAGATGGTGGAAGATGACGGTGTATGATTGCAACCGTCTCCTCGTAGATTGTCAGAGTCGCTTCATCAATAGGCGCAGCAGTTGTTAATCGTTGCATAACCGAAATCATTATTGTTGTGAGTTATATGCGTGGTATGCATGCAGCTGCATATCAGCAAGCCAGAGCCGTTTTCTTCACCAGCAGAAAAAGTGGCCAGGTGACCAGCGCCACTTTTAGTGCATCCTTAGCGAAGGGTATTTGCTTCTTCCAGAACTTTGATTTTCTGCTTGGCTTCTGCGACTTTCTTTTCAATTGCAGCAATTTCACTTGCGCCACTGGCATGCTGAGACTGCCGTTGCAAGTCCTGCAATTGTTGAATTTCCTTCTGGCGTTCACTGCTTTTTATTTTGCTGGACTTCAGCTGTGCAAGGGTCTGTGACAGGTCTGAACGCACGGTATTTAACCTTGCTTGTTCATCGGCCAGCTTCTGATTGACGTTCTGCTGTCGGTTTTGGGTATAAGCCTGCTGTTGCTTCGCCGACTCATTTTCATACTGGCTGAGTCGAACCTGCTGCTCTTTTTGATCAACTTGCTGACGATAACCGCCGGATGTGGCGCAGCTTAGTTTGGTAATAAAACTCGGATCTTGTGCGTGTAAATCACAGTCCTGTGGCGATGTGGTACAGCCGGTAAGCACAATAGTGGCGAGAAGCAGATATTTTCTCATCAAATAATCCATAAATTGAGTCAAATAACGATGCTTTACATGTCAAAGCGGTCTAAAAAAGGCCGATAATCCTATCGGCCTAAAGTTGTTAGCCCAGAGAAATAGCCTGGCGTTGTTCGTAAAACTCGTTAGTTTCTTTTTCCAGGTCACTAATCTTGCTATTCAGGCTGCTGTACTCTTTGTTCAAATTAGCAAGCTTGGTTTTCTCTGCAGATGTGGCAGTAGTTTGACCTTGCAAAGCGACCTTATAGGCAGACTCTTTGTCTTTCATACCTTTCACGGTCTCTTTCATCTTGCTGATGTTGGCATCAATTTGTGCTAATTGCGTTTTAGCACCTGCTTTATCAAAGCCAGCCTTATCTTTTTGGATGCTAATTTTGGTTAAGGTTGCCTGGTTTTCACTGATAACCTGTTTCATTGCAAGGGTAGATTTTTCTACTGCAGCGGTATCTTTACTGATATCCGTATCCATTGCCTGCAGGCGATCGGCTGTGGAGGCATAATCTTTTTTCAGGCCATCAAGATAGTAGTTAGCCGTCATACCCGCTGCGCACCCAGCAGCACCACCAATGGCAGCACCTGCAATTGCTTTCTTGGTGTCGCCAGCCAGAGCACCAACCACAGCGCCAAGTGCAGCACCTGATACCGCACCAATGCCACAACCTTGCGCGCCAGAAGCGCTAAAAAATTGGGCTTGCTCGGTGGTTGTCAGGCGTGGATCCGGTTTTGCTCCTGACAGCAGTGTGCTTCCAGTATTGGCGCAACCGCTCAGCAGTAATGTTGCGGAAATTAGCAGACAAGCAGTAGTTCGGTTAAAAGAGTTCACTTTTGTTTTTCCTTAAATCATAAATTAGCAACGATAAAAAGCTGTGTGGTGATTAAATTTCGCATAAGTAGCGATTTCATATAGGGCAAAATGAAATTCTGTATTTTTTATAACGTGATAACTTTTACCCCGGTAATACAATAAATCCACAATACTAAGTGGTGTATTAATTTCATTGCGTTACTATTGGTGATGGAATAACAATTACTAACTTTGTTTTATTATTGTTTTAATGTGAACTATTTGATTTTTATATAATTTATGCTGTTTGCGTAAACGAAGTTGTTGAGCCTTCATGCGACGAAAGTCATGCTGAAATGAGCAACAGTGCGGTTACCAGAGGGGGTTACCCTTCTCACAGAACATAAAAAAGTTCGTCCTGAGTATACCTGATTTATTCACAATGTGAATTTATCTTAACTTTATATGCTTGTTTTCATACAGGGATGAAATAGTGAACATATAGATTGATCTGAGTCAATAATTAAATCACCATCAAGATTGGTAGTTGCGGTAAGTGCTATCCGTAGGGTGCTGTTTTTACGTTTTTACTACGAGAACTTATCTATGACTTAACGGTTTTTCTTTTTTAAAGCATATTAGAGCAGAATCTTTCACTTATGTGATGTGAGTATTATTTTGGGATAACTTTGCTTTTCTTCATTCGAAATGTCTAATTTTCGGATAATAAAAGTATACTTTTATTTATCTTCTCCAAAATTACCTTCAGGCTGGAAAAAATAAATGATGATAAGAGTTGTACCTTGTTTGCATTTTCCCTCACGTTGTGAGGTTGCAAAACAGAATACATCCGGTAGGTATGCTATCACATGTCTTACATGTAACCCGCCTGAACCCAGGCGGGTATAACCAGCCGCTAACGAGGCTGTTGCTGGGTCGCACAGTGAATACCGCCGCCACCGGCCGCGATACCGTCGATATTCAATTGAATAATTTCACGACCGGTAAATTGCTCCTGCAAAATATCGCGCGCGTTACGGTCCGTGCGTTTATCGCCAAACTCCGGCGCAATGACGGCATCATTGCACAGATAGAAATTGATATAACCGGCGGCAAAATCACTGTTCGCATAGCTCTGGCGAATAGTTGATGGTCCTTCCAGCGTGATCACGTTCCTGCTTCTCACCTCAGCCGTTGAAGTTAAATCCAACGCCGCCGGGCACGCGGTGGGGGCTTTTCACAAGTACCGGTATCCACAGGTCGTCAATCCGATGAACCAGCAGGTTAACTGATGGCCCGCATAGCTTTGCCGCGAGCGCGTGCTCTTCTTCGCGCATCAGCATATTCACGGGGTCAAAGGCCGCAATGGTGTTTGCGACCAGCGCCAGATTTTTCCGCACCACCGGAAGTCGGTGAGATTCCCAGATCGCCGCGCTGGCACCAAACGCCATCCAGGTGACAGTATGAGCTGTACTTTCCAGAAGCCCCGGCGTTGGCTGCGCTCACTCACCCCAGTCACGTACTTATGTCCGCTCCAGGGATTCGTTCACTTACCGCCTCAATGCAACTTGAATGATTATGCGTATAGAAAATAAATAATATGGGGGGGTTACTTATTCAATAATAAATAAAAAGCCTCCTGAATTCCAGGGGGGAATATAACACAGAGATTATATGTTGCAATTGATGATATTCAATGTGATACGTAAAATTTGCCGATATTAGAATTTCTCAACTATATATTTATAGAT
>NZ_JANEWI010000035.1:0-56130 GCF_028069775.1 Citrobacter sp. Igbk 17
TATTGATATGGTTTTTTATTTTTAATTTAAAACTGTAATGGCAGAATGCACTATCTGGCTTGAAAGTAAAATAAAAAATTTACTTTCGGGAATAGGTTAAAATATTTTATATGATAATGAAGATAAGCAAGTCAAAGAATGGGTGATATATTGAGGTGAAGCATGAGAAAACCAGCCAAAAGGGAAAGCTGGCTGGTTTTCTGATATACGTCATAACATGAAGGAGTATATCGTAAAGGCTATTGGCCGTTGATTACGCTTTCAGCACGGCCAACGCTGCATTATAGTCAGGCTCGTTGGTAATTTCATTTACCAGTTGGCTGAACACGATGTTGTCATTTTCGTCAATAACGACAACGGCACGAGCAGCCAGACCTTTCAGCGGACCTTCGGCAATTTCAACACCGTAGTTTTTCAGGAATTCTGCGTTACGCAGGGTGGACAGCGTGATAACGTTGCTCAGACCTTCCGCGCCGCAAAAACGAGAGTGGGCGAATGGCAGGTCGGCTGAAATGCACAGTACGACGGTGTTGTCGATTTCTGTCGCCAGTTGGTTAAACTTACGTACTGATGCCGCGCACACGCCGGTATCGATGCTTGGGAAAATATTCAGCACTTTGCGCTTGCCTGCGAACTGGCCCAGCGTAACGTCAGACAGGTCTTTAGCCACAAGGGTAAAAGCCTGAGCTTTGCTTCCAGCCTGAGGAATGGAGCCGGCGACTGCAACCGGGTTGCCCTGGAAATGAACGGTTTGTGACATGGTTATCTTCCTGTTTACATATAGTTAACGTCAAGGCTAGTTTATGCCATCAGCAGTTAACACGGCAAACGCTATTTGCGGATATCCGCTTCAGGGACTGCATTAAGGAAAACAAATGAGATCAGTTAAGGTGTTTGAGGAAGCCTGGCCGTTACACACTCCCTTTGTGATTGCCCGCGGGAGCAGGACCGAAGCGCATGTGGTGGTGGTTGAACTGGAAGAGAATGGTGTAAAAGGTATTGGAGAATGTACGCCTTATCCTCGCTATGGCGAAAGCGATGCGTCGGTACTGGCTCAAATTATGAGTGTTGTGCCACAACTGGAACACGGTTTGACGCGTGAAGCGCTGCAGGCATTACTGCCTGCGGGGGCGGCGCGTAATGCCGTTGACTGTGCACTTTGGGATCTCAATGCACGTCAGCAACAACAGTCTCTGGCCGACTACGTTGGTACTGAACTGGATGCAACAGTAACGACCGCGCAAACCGTCGTGATTGGCTCGCCGGAGCAGATGGCGGCGAGCGCGACCGCGCTCTGGGATAACGGTGCCAGATTGCTGAAAGTCAAACTGGATGCACACTTAATCAGCGAAAGGATGGTTGCGATCCGGGCGGCTGTGCCTGAGGCGACAATCATTGTCGATGCTAATGAGTCCTGGCGTGCTGAAGGGCTGGCCGCACGCTGCCAGTTAATGGCGGATTTAGGCGTTGCGATGCTGGAGCAGCCTCTGCCGGCTAATGATGATGCCGCGCTGGAGAATTTCGTGCATCCGCTGCCTGTCTGTGCTGATGAAAGCTGCCATACCCGCAGCAGTCTGAAAGCGCTGCATGGCCGCTATGAAATGGTGAATATTAAACTGGATAAGACAGGCGGACTGACGGAGGCGCTGGCGCTGGCGGCCGAAGCTCGCGAGCAGGGATTTGCGTTGATGCTCGGCTGTATGTTGTGTACATCCAGGGCGATCGGCGCTGCATTGCCGCTTACACCACAGGTCAGCTTTGCCGATCTGGATGGCCCAACCTGGCTGGCCCGAGACGCCGAGCCTGCCTTGCATTTTACAACCGGACAGCTTCATCTCAAGGATGCCAGCGCAAAAGATTAGACATTGCCAGCAGGTATTTTTCGCTCGCTTCATCCGATGAAATGGGCGGAAATTCTGCAGTAATGCAATGTAGGTTTAGATCGGCGCACCAGCTACCAAAAGAACCTGGCGTTTCATAACCGACGCTGGTTACCAGCGGCAATTCGAACGACCGCGCCAGCCACGCGCCTAATTCGCTGTGTCTGGGATCTTCAATACAGGCCAGCGGATCGTGGAAAGAAACTACCCATGCAGGATGAATGTGGTGAATAAGTTGGCATAGTGCCTGGGTCTCAGGCTCTGATCCCGGATGATCGCCGGTTAATAACACCACATCACGCTCTTCTGCGCTGCTGTTCCAACGATATACCGTTTCACCGGATTTCCAGTTTGCCGCCGGAAAGTTACGGTTAAGATCTACGCCGTTTGCATTTGCACGCAGACCCAATTGGCAACCGTCAGGGTTAACGGCCAGCACGACATGATGACGACGCAGGGAAGGGTTCAGCGTACGTAAGGCACAGGACAGGGTGACGACTGATGAGTTTTCATCACCGTGAGTACCAGCCAGTATCAAACCGCTTTCACGATCGGCTGCCGGTGCCGGGAACCAGATTAGCGGTGCGCCCAATAGTGAACGTCCGTAATGTTCAGTTCCTGGCGGAAATGCGCCACGCTCGGCACGGGGACGGGTAACGGTCATAATCATCTCTGAATGCATGTATTGTTACTCGCAGTGTTGTGCAAAATTTATGGATAATCAAATCGTTTTCACACACTTATCTTTTCAGGTGTAATATCACTTTCCTGTCGGAAGTTAATTGCATTTCCTGCTGGCGATACAAATAATTACTCATTCACTTAGTGGCCAGATTTGAGGGTATTTTATGAGGCATTCTGTTTCAGTAACCTGTTGTGCGCTGTTGGTTAGCAGCATTTCTTTATCCTATGCTGCGGATGTTCCCAGCGGGACGGTACTGGCAGAAAAGCAAGAATTGGTGCGTCATATAAAAGATGAGCCAGCGTCACTCGATCCGGCAAAAGCCGTTGGGCTTCCAGAAATTCAGGTTATTCGCGATTTATTCGAAGGGCTGGTAAACCAGAATGACAAGGGTGAGATTATTCCCGGTGTTGCCACTCAGTGGAAGAGTAATGATAACCGCATCTGGACGTTTACGTTGCGCGATAATGCACAATGGGCCGATGGTACGCCGGTAACAGCACAGGATTTTGTCTACAGTTGGCAGCGTCTGGTGGACCCGAAAACACTATCGCCGTTTGCCTGGTTTGCCGCGCTTGCGGGGATCAACAATGCCCAAGCGATCATCGATGGCAAAGCCACGCCCGATAAGTTGGGTGTCAGCGCGGTGGATGCGCATACCTTCAAAGTGCAGTTGGACAAACCACTACCCTGGTTTGCCAACCTGACAGCGAGCTTTGCGTTTTATCCCGTCCAAAAAGCCAATGTCGAAAGCGGTAAAGAGTGGACGAAACCAGGCAACCTTATCGGTAATGGTGCCTATGTGCTGAAAGACCGTGTGGTTAATGAGAAACTGGAAGTTGTGCCAAACACACATTATTGGGACAACGCCAAAACAGTGCTGCAAAAAGTGACTTTCCTGCCGATTAACCAGGAGTCTGCTGCGACCAAACGCTATCTTGCTGGCGATATTGATATCACTGAGTCCTTCCCGAAAAACATGTATCAGAAGCTATTGAAGGATATTCCTGGGCAGGTTTATACGCCACCGCAGCTTGGTACTTATTACTATGCGTTTAACACGCAAAAAGGGCCGACTGCCGATTCACGCGTGCGTCTGGCGCTTAGTATGACTATCGATCGCCGTCTTATGGCGGAGAAAGTATTAGGGACTGGAGAAAAACCCGCATGGCATTTTACGCCGGATGTGACGGCAGGGTTTATCCCGGAACCTTCTCCGTTTGAACAAATGAGTCAGGAAGAGCTTAACGCTCAGGCGAAAACGCTGCTGCGTGCGGCCGGTTATGGTCCGCAGAAACCACTGAAATTGACGCTGTTGTATAACACCTCTGAAAATCATCAGAAGATTGCTATTGCTGTGGCTTCCATGTGGAAGAAAAATCTTGGTGTGGATGTGAAATTACAGAATCAGGAATGGAAAACGTACATTGATAGCCGTAATACCGGTAATTTTGATGTGATCCGCGCATCCTGGGTGGGAGATTACAACGAGCCATCCACATTCCTGTCGTTATTAACCTCGACCCATACGGGCAATATTTCCCGCTTTAACAATCCGGCATACGATAAAGTGTTGACTCAGGCCACGCTGGAAAATACAGAGAAAGCACGCAACGCCGATTATAACGCAGCAGAAAAAATCCTGATGGAACAGGCACCTATTGCGCCGATTTATCAGTACACCAACGGGCGTTTAATTAAACCGTGGCTGAAAGGGTATCCGATTACCAACCCGGAAGATGTGGCATACAGTCGTACTATGTATATTGTTAAACACTAGTTGCGTACGTTCTCCTGTTAACCTTCGTTAACCTCATTAAACCCAGAACTGGCGCTGACTTCAGCGCCAGCATCTCCAGATAACCAGTATTAACCTCATTAGAAATGACGGTAAACGACGCGCCAAATACCTGGAGCGAGAGGCTACCCTGGAAAGTGGCAATCCGACCACACTGAAGACACTAAACCAGAGAAGATCATACGTCCGGGGGCTGATGCTCCCGACAAATTAACGTCGAATCATCCTCACTCAACGGTTCTTTCGTTAAATTACAAAAACCTCGACCGTTTACTTTTTGGTGAAACCGGCAGCTCTGGCACAGACCAAATCCCGGCACATTACTGGTGCGCTGAATGCCTCTCAGCAGTTCGAAAAGTAGCTCCTTGAGTAAACCCGCGCGTTCACCCATCGCAGATTCACCCGTAACCAAAAATGAGGGGGGAAGCAGGGCATCCAGCAGATTTTTGGCCGACTCGGTGAGCAGCAGATGAACGCTACGCTTATCCCTGGCATCCTGCGTGCGTACCACCAGTCCTTTTGATTCCAACAACTTTAGCGATTGTGACACCGTTCCTTTGGTGAGGCCGAGGTAGTCCGTCACGGCGAGAGGCGTATTGGAATAGCGATTACAGCGTGCGAGATACATCAACGCACTGAGCTGTACTGGCTGAAGATCCGCCAGTAAAGGATGCTGGCGAAACCACATCCGCGTCAGACCAGACAGCCGGTCCAGTACGTCAAAAAGCGACATGTCATGCATAACAAAATCCTCCTCGACATATAGTATCGACTAAAAACTATATTGACAAAGTATAAAACTGGCGTAGCATAAATTATAGTATCGAATCGATACTATAATTTAAAGGAGAGGTATCATGACCAAAGCCCGTTTTTATCATGCTGGTTGCCCGGTTTGCGTTTCCGCAGAAGAAACACTGCTGCAGCATCTGTCCCCCGATGTGGAAATCGACGTTATTCATTTGGGAGAACAACCTGATCGAGTTGCAGAGGCGGAGCGAATCGGAGTGAAGTCTGTTCCTGCACTGGTGATCGACGGCAATGTGCTGCATATCAACTTTGGCGCACCGATTGAAGCGTTGAAATAGCGTCGCATGTTCGGGAAGTTGCGAGAGCAATTTCCCGAACCAGCGTGGACATGGGGAAGGGGGCATTTATGTGTGCTGCAGAAAAGTACCATCCTGTCGATTGCGATCTGCATGACTATCTGGAGATCGCCTGTCTTTATCACTATTTGCTGCACATTGAACTGACCACTGGGGAACACTTTGATGGCAGGGCCATGACGACATGTACCACAGCAGACAAAGAGGAATTCTTGCTTGTGGAGTGCCATGAACACCATCATAGAATTCGCCTGGATTATCTGTCAGCCATTACCCCATTGACGGCTGGCGCCACTTTTAGCACCGTGATATTCCGTTGAATCTGTACGTAAAAAGACTGCGCCACTGTTATACGGTGTAAATGCGGATGTCATGCGCCTGAAAAGCGGTGCCGTACTGTTTGCTGATGTTTTCCTCCACGACAATGACATCAATGTTACCGCTGGCGGTGACAACATAACGTGCGACGGCAGGGATCTTATCTGCCGTCAGTGCGACGATAGTTTCGTTACACTGCTTAATTACCGCTTTTTTAAACTCACAATCGGCGTAATCAAACCCGGTTAATCCGGACTCCGGTGCCATCGCACAACCACCAATAAAACCTTGATCAAATAAAATATCCTGTACCTGGGCAATGGCTGTCGGACCTACGCACCCTCCGGACGATCGCTGCACTGGCCCACCTAACATGATGACCTCGAATAGCGGTTTTTTCAGCAGTACGGCGGCAATATCAGGTGAATTTGTCACGACGGTTAATGCCAACTCAGCGGGAAGGGCTTCAGCCATTGCCAGATTGGTCGTTCCTGTGTCGATAAAAATACAGCTACCGGACTTCACTAGCCGGGCGCATCTTTGCGCGATGCTGCTCTTTTTCGCTGTATTAATATTCTTGCGTACTGCGATGTCAGCTGACTCTGGTAGTGAAATTACAGCCCCGCCGTAGACTTTCTTGCAAACACCTTCTTTGCACAACTCATGTAAATCACGGCGAATCGTATGTTCTGACACTCCCAAACGGGTGGCCAGTTCAGTACAGATCACTCTGCCGTTTTCCTGCAGGATCTGATAGATAAGCGCCTGGCGTTGATCCGGGAATGCAGCGTAATCGAGCATGATAACTCCATAAAAATAAACATCGAGCAATAACGTGCATGATCGTGCATTATATTGCAGGATGTCAATATCCCTTAGCGGGGGCGTACCGTTCAGAATAAAACGATAAGAGGATCGCGATGAAAATTGCACATATGGCTTTATGGACCCGGGATCTTGAGCGACAAGCCCGGTTCTGGGTGTCATTTTTTGATGGTGTGATAAACGAAAAATACTGCAGCAAAACCAATCCTGGGTTTGAATCTTATTTCGTCAGGATGGGTGAGGACATTGCGATTGAGCTAATGACAAAACCGGGACTGACCCACCCGGTACCTGACAATAACACTTCAGGGTGGGTGCATCTTGCTCTCTCTGTTGGTGGCGCGGGGCATGTTGATGCACTGGCGATACGCGCAAAAGAACAGGGCATCCTGGTCTCCGGACCACGAACCACCGGTGACGGATATTACGAGGCCGTCATTCAGGACCCCGACGGTAATTTAATCGAGATTGTAGCGTAATACATAAATCAGGCCGGATGACAAAATTGCCCGCGCAGGATCTGTGTTAGAAGTTCAAATACCAGCCTTACTCTGGCCGGTAGCAGCGGAAGATGTGGCCGAAAAATATAGAGTTGCCAGGGCTGATAGTTAAGTTCTGGCAGCAGGTTTACCAGTTCACCGTTTTGCAAATAAGGCCGAACAGAGATATCTGCCAGTTGCCCAACCGTTCTTCCCGCCAGAGCGGCGGCCAGTTCGCTCTCAATATCGGAAGCGATAAACACCGGGTTTGCCGGAAAGAAACTGTTGCCATCGGCAAACTGCCATGGCCAGACGCGCCCTGAATTACTGTTGGTCAGGGCACTGAGCGGGTAGTTATGTTGCAAATCCTGGCGGTTTTTTGGCTTGCCCATTTTTTCAACTAAGTAAGGAGACGCAACGATATTGACACCTACCGGGCAGATTGTTTTAACGATATAACGGTTATCCGGGACGGTGCCAATACGAATACCCATGTCGATCTGCTCGTCAATAATATTCAGATGTCTGCCGGTATTGTGCCACTCGATGCTGATTTCTGGATAACCGGCAAGGCCGTGCAGCAACTGGCGAATAATCTCACGGTTTTCGAATAGCGGGGGTAGTGTAATGCGTACTTTGCCTGCTATTTCCTGCGGGTTGTGACGTTTACCTTCTGAGAATAGCGCTTCGCTTTCAGCCAGCAGACGCTCTGCTTTTGGCCAGAACAGCTGACCGAAAGGCGTCAACTTCATCTGCCGTGTATTGCGCAGAAACAACATTTCGCCAAGGCTTTGTTCCAGTTCAGCAATACCTCGGGTGATTTGTTGGGGGGCCAGACCGAGTGTTGCGGCAGCCTCTCTGAACTTCAGCGTTTCGGCTGCCGTACAAAATATCTTTAATGCGTCGAGTTTATCCAGCATACCGGGTGCACTTTTACGGGAAGATTATTTCTTCATTATATCAATATCTGGAATTCTGAAAGCATAAACGATTCATATACGAGTGATAATTATGACGTAATAATCATGCTCATTGAGATTCGGGTGACGTAATACCCCGGATGCGTAACACTTAAAACAATGAACAGGAGGGAGTATGGTGCAACGTACATGGCTAATCACCGGTGTCAGCAGTGGGTTCGGTCGCGAAATGGCGCAGCAACTTCTTGAACGCGGTGAACGCGTGGTGGGGACCGTACGCGATCGCGCTAAAGTTAGCGATCTCCTGAGTCGATGGCCCGTGACATTTGATGCACCGCAAGTAGATGTGACGGATAGCGCTGCACTGCGTCATACAGTGGATAGTGCCTGGCAGCGCTATGGGCGAGTTGATGTGGTCACCAGTAATGCGGGATACGGCCTGTTTGGTGCTGCGGAAGAGTTGAGTGACGATCAGGTCCGCCAGATGCTTGAGACAAATTTGTTGGGGTCCATTCAGTTAATCCGCTGCGCGTTGCCGCATATGCGAAAACAAGGTGGTGGACGTATCATCCAGATCTCCTCTTATGGCGGACAGGTCGCATTTGCCGGAAACTCCCTGTATCACGCGACTAAATGGGGTATTGAAGGATTTGTCGAGTCGGTTGCCCAGGAAGTTGCTGCATTTGATATCGGAATGACGATTGTTGAACCCGGCGGTGCACGGACTGAATTCCGTTATGGTAGCGCCCAGGTAGCCACACTGATGCCGGAATATGACGCGACACCTGCGCACAGTTTTCTGAAAATGCTTGATCCTGTCAATGGGCTTGCGCCTGGCGATCCGGCGCGTATGGCCGCGCAAATCATTGCCAGCGCCGACCTTGTTCCTGCGCCATTGCGTATGGTTCTGGGTTCGCAGGCGCTGCAAAGTACGCTTTCGGTGCTGCGCCAACGTGTCGCTGACTTCGAGACCCAGCATGCGCTTGCGGCATCAACAGATTTCCCTGCCGGTGAGTAGCACCTGCCACAGCGCTATTCATGACTTGTCTTCATAAGTTTGTCCTGATTTAACCCTCTAATCGTCGATACGCTGAGCCTCTATAATTTTGTCGTTTTCAGCATTCGGCGGCAGAGACTGTCGCCTGCCCGGAGAATCGAACATGTCAAATCATTTGAATGCCAGACAGCTGGCAGTCGTCCCCATTGCAGCATTCACTGCCACAGGACAGCCAGATAAGCTGGAGGCAGCGCTTAATGCAGGGTTAGATGCAGGGCTAACCCTGAATGAAGTGAAAGAGATTTTACAGCAGCTTTACGCATACTGTGGTTTTCCCCGCAGTCTGAATGGCCTGTCGTGCCTGATGTCGGTAGTGAAAGACCGCAAAGAAAAAGGGATTGTGGACCCAGAAGGGAAATCCGCTTCGCCGCAACCTGCTGACTGGAACAGCCTGCTGGCGGGAAGCCAAACGCAAACCCAACTGGTTGGACAGCCGGTTAGCGGCCCGCTGTTTGATTTTGCCCCTGCCATTGATACCTGGCTTAAAGCACATCTGTTTGGCGATATTTTTCAGCGCGATGTGCTGGACTGGCCGACCCGGGAACTGGCAACCGTCTCTGCGTTAGCCGTACTGGGCGGCGTGAACGGCCAACTGAAAAGTCACTTTGCGATCAGCCTGAATGTTGGGCTTCGCCCTGAGCAACTTATCGCGTTTACTGCGCTTCTTAAGCAGCACTGTGGTGCTGAGATTGCGGAAAATGCCCGTGCAGTTCTTGATGAATGTATGTCAGGAATACCGTCAGCTACTACCCCTACGGGAGTCATGATGAACGAACAATTTGATGGTAACAGCGTCTTTCCCCGGGGAGAGAAAAATGAAGCCTATGCGAAGTACTTCACCGGGACCAGCTATCTGACCATGCTTTCAATGGAAGGTGTGGTGATTGGTAACGTGGCATTTGAACCTGGCTGCCGTAATTTTTGGCACATTCATCATCAGGGCGGTCAAATTCTGCTGGTGACTGGCGGCAGAGGCTGGTACCAGGCCTGGAATCAACCCGCGCGAGAACTGAAAACGGGTGATGTGGTTCACATTCCGGCGGGAATGAAACACTGGCACGGTGCTGCGCGTGATAGCTGGTTTGCCCATATTGCGGTGGAAATCCCGGCAGCAGGCGCATCGAATGAATGGCTGGAGCCGGTCGCTGACGCCGAGTACAACCTGTTGCCCTGAGCTATGCTGGTTGAGGTGCACTTTATCCCTGAGGAGATCTAAATGGTCATGAATGTGAAGGGTTATGCCGCGTTGGCGGTAAAAGAAGATCTGGTCCCGCACAGTTTTGTTCGTCGGGATCCGCGTGAAGATGATGTCGTTATTGAGATATTATTCAGTGGGGTGTGTCACTCTGACATCCACAGTGCCTACAATGACTGGGGCGGCGCTACGTATCCGATGGTTCCCGGCCACGAAATAATAGGCCGCGTAGTGCATGTTGGGAAATCGGTAACAAAATTTGCGGTCGGCGATCTTGCCGGCGTGGGGTGTATGGTTGATTCATGCCAGCACTGTAGCGCCTGCGAACAGGGGCTTGAGCAATATTGCGAAGAGGGGAACACCCTTACGTATAACGATACAGACCGTCATGACGGCCTGCCTACTTTCGGCGGCTATTCTGACAAGATTGTCGTGACCGAGAAGTTCGTCGTGAAGGTGCCGGAAGGAATCGACTTACGTGGTGCTGCACCGTTGTTGTGCGCCGGTATCACCACATGGTCGCCGTTGCGTCACTGGCAGGTTGGGCAGGGGAGTAAAGTCGCTGTTGTTGGGTTGGGTGGCCTGGGACACATGGCGATCAAGCTTGCTAAAGCATTGGGGGCTGATGTTACGTTGTTCACGCGGTCGCCAGGCAAAGAAGCTGATGCCAGACGCCTGGGAGCCAGTCATGTTGTGCTTTCAACAGACAGCGAACAGATGAAAGCCGCGGCGAATCAGTTTGACCTGATTATTGATACCGTTCCATACGTGCATGATCTGAACCCGTATATTCCAACGCTGGCGCTTAGCGGAACGTTGGTGCTGGTGGGATATCTGGGGCCGTTGGATCCGTTCCTGAATACGGTTCCGCTGATCCTCGGTAGAAGAGCCGTTGCGGGTTCGGTGATTGGGGGGATTGCGGAAACTCAGGAGATGATGGATTTCTGCGGTCAGCATGGCATTACGGCCGATGTTGAGGTTATCAATATTCAGGATATTAATACCGCGTGGCAACGGATGTTGAAAAGCGACGTGAAATACCGCTTTGTCATTGATATCGCGTCACTGAAATAAAGGCAAAAAAGACGCGGATATCCGCGTCTTGGTTTTGGTTAGTGGGCAGAAGGTTGTGCCTCGGCGTTATCCATATACAACGTCTGACTGGGGAACGCAAAGTCAGCTCCGTTTTCCTGAACTATTGTAATAATTTTCAAGTACACATCTTGTTGTACAGCAAGCCATTCCTGCCACACGGTGGTTTTCGTGAAGCAATACACCATGATATTCAGTGATGAATCGGCAAACTCATTAAAATAGACCAGCAGGGTTTGTTTTTGATCTATTCCGGGATGACTTTGCAGCATTTTTCTGACTGACTCGACAACTGCTCCAATTTTATCTGCATCTTCATAACGTAACCCGATCACCGTTTTGATTCGTCGATTACTCATCCGCCCCGGGTTTTCTACACTGATGGAAGAGAAAATTGAGTTCGGCACATATAACGGACGGTGGTCGAAGGTGTTTATTTTGGTCATTCTCCAGCCAATTTCCGTCACCGTACCTTCGATATTTCGGTCCGGAGAGCGGATCCAGTCACCGATGCTAAACGGTCTGTCGAAGTAGAGCATAATGCCAGAGAAAAAATTACTCAGGATATCTTTACCTGCCATACCGACAGCGATACCGCCGATGCCGCCGAACGTTAACAGCCCTGACAGGCTCATGCCGAAATGCTCGCCGTACAGCAAGATGATGGCGACGACGATGGTAATCTTAATGATGCGCGACATGATCCGCGCACTGGTGATATCTCTGCCCTTGTTAATCTGCGTTTTTTCAAACTGGTTGATGACCAGAAAGAGTTTTATCGTCAGGATCAACGCAATCAACGAGGTACAGATAAAGTCGACCACGCTTGGGGAAATGAATTTCAGCTTATAGCTATCGATGACGTTATTGGCAATAGTGCCAAACGTACCAATGATAATGGCATAAACAAAAAACTGTGCTGCATGGAATATGAATCCTTTGCAGTGTTTTTCACTACGATGAAACCAGACGCTCATCAGGACTAACGCTGCACAGCTGCAGAGAATTACCGTTAAATTAAACGCATTATTTATAAACAGTTCAGCGATCATGATTCTCCCAGGTCACTCCGTGTTAGCTAAATATCATCTGACATCCTTCATCAGCGGATATTTTACCCAGTTCAGGCTGTCAGATCATTCATCAAAAGGAGAGAGAAATAATACAATCAGCGTTATTTTCAGGCGAATAGTGCGCATGTCAAGTCTGAGTGTGGTGTATGTAGCAGACAGTGAGTTGATGTCATGGTATTGTTGCTGCAAAGTAACACGGTTTTCATCTGCAAAAGGACGATATTATGATCATGGCTAAGCTGAAGACAGCGAAGGGACGGAAGTTTCTGTTATGTCTGCTTGGGGTATTTATTATTGCGGCATCGGTTGTGACGCGCGCGACGATTGGTGGCGTCATTGAACAGTATGACATTCCGCTTTCCGACTGGACAGCCTCGATGTACGCCATTCAATCCGCAATGATTTGCGTCTACAGTATGGTTTTTACTATTTTGCTGGCTATTCCGCTCGGTATCTATTTCCTCGGAGGCGAGGAGAAGCACTAGGTACATGTCATGCCGGATGACATCGCCATCCGGCATTGTGCTGCAGGATTAATCGTCTTCGTCGTCGTCCAGTTCAACCGGGGTCTGGTACTGATCCGGTTTGATAACCAGCAGGTCGCAACGCAGATGGTCGATAACCTGTTCTGCGGTATTCCCCAGAAACGCAGCTGATATGCCGGTGCGCCCAACGGTGCCGAGTACCACGATACCCGCCTGTAAATGCTCAGCTAAATCCGGGATGACCTCTTCAGGCAATCCTTTTTCAACGTGTGTAACTTTTTCATCAATACTGAATTTTTGGCGTAATGCCTTCATGGCCAGCAGATGCTGTCCACGGATGGCGTCGTTGTACACGCTGGGATCAAATTCAGGTAGCTCAATCGCAATGTTGATAGGCGTTACAGGATAGGCACCCACCAGGTGTACTTCGGTATGGTTAACCTGTTCTGCAAGCTGCAACGTCTCTTTGACCAGTTTTTCGTTGAGTGCATTGTGATACGCCTCTTCACTGGCGAGATTCACCGCCACCAGCGCTTTACCCCCTTCCGGCCACGGCTGGTCTTTGACCATCCACACCGGGCTTGGACATTTACGCAATAAATGCCAGTCGGTTGGTGTGAAAATCACGGCTTCAAGGCGGTCGTGTTGGTGTGCCATTTTGAGCACCAGGTCATGCTTAGCGCTGATCACTTCCTGGATGATGGCTTCGAAGGGACGGTTGTGCCAGACCACTTTAATATCAAGCGGGATCCCTGCTTCGATATAGTATTTCGCTTGTTCACGTATCCATGCTGTTCGCTGGCTGATGACCCCCTGACGCATTGCCGTACGCTCGTCCGGCGACAGCAGGGTGGTCATTTCGTAGGAAAAGTCATAGATCGGCAAAAAGGCTTTAATTTTGCCACCAATCCGTTGATGCAAATAAACTGCTCGCCGTAATGCTGGTTGATCGTCCTGGTTTGGATCGATGACTACCAGCATGTTTTGATACATAGCCATACAGGGTCTCCTTACAACTGTCACCGCAGTTCGTATTTAAAAGAGTAACCCAATAATGTGGATTGAAACAGGGGAGAACCTTCTGTCAGATCAATAAATGGAGGGAATCTGTGGTTTCAGCCCACATCCAACTCAATGTAAATCGCTTTTCTCAGGATATGACTCTCGCCGGGAGCAACATTGCTTTCAGCACATCATTTGTTTCTCCTGGTAGCCGTTATTTACACAGGTGAAGAGTAGGGTTATCCCTGATTTAGCAACAGGCTGTGAATAATGAAGACTGGAATGGTTAGATATTTATAAGGAACAAAAATGCAAAATCCTATTCCCCTTGAAGAAGGGCGCACCTTGTTTGGCCGGAACACTGAGATCTACCAGGAGGGCAGGCCTGATTATCCTGAACGGGTATATGATTTATTGAAAAAACATTGCGGTTCTGAAAACCATTTTCAGGCTTTTGAGATTGGGCCAGGAACGGCGCAGGCAACGGAAAAACTGCTGCATATGGGCTATCAGGTTACTGCAATTGAACCCGACCCGAATTTGGCGATGAAGTTAAACAAACGGCTGGAAGGTTATCCGCAGAATTCATTTACGCTAGTCCATTCCACCTTTGAAGATGCTAAATTGCCAACGAGTTACTTTGATTTAGGTATTGCCGCAACGTCTTTTCACTGGGTTGATCCTGCAAAGGGACTCGAAAAGGTTTTCCAACTTTTACGGTCTGGAGGATGGTTTGCTATGTGGTGGACTGTTTTTGGTGATCCATCCAACATGGACGCTTTTATGCAGAAAACTAATCACTTATTTGCCCCCCTGAGCACCAGCCCTTCGCACAAGGCCGGCTACCGTCACCCCTATCCATTACAAAAAGACGAAAGAATTAACGATCTGAAAAAATCCGGATTTACCGAGATCCTCAGCGAGGAGATCAGATGGGCGTCTCAAATGGATGTCAGACGAACAATCCAACTCGTATCAACATTCTCTCCGGTGGCTCGCCTGAATGAAACGGAGCGTTCAACATTTCTCTGTGAGATAGAGAGAATCATCAATAACGATTTCGGTGGCACGGTTAAGCGCAATTTCGTTACTGCTATTTATCTTGCCAGGAAGCCGGAGTAAAAAACGAGACGTTTATGCGCTCAGGAAAATAGGCTGGTGGGCATGTGACTTTGCTGGAAGAGGAGGAAAGCGGAACCTCCTGCCAGATCGTTAAATCGGAAAATTTAGAGATTTGACAGAAGGTTAGCTGAGAAGGTTACGCAACGTTACGCGTGTGTCCAGCCAGGACGGCCAGCGCATCGCTATTCTCAATCGTGATATATTTACCTTTCACCGCCAGCATACCGCTTTTCTGGAAGCGACCCAGCAGGCGGCTGATGGTTTCAACCGTCAGGCCGAGGTAATTCCCGATATCGCCACGGGTCATCGTCAGACGGAATTCGCGCGGAGAAAAGCCTCGCTGGGCAAAACGGCGGGACAAATTGTAGATAAAGGCCGCCAGGCGCTCTTCAGCATTCTTCTTCGACAACAGCAGGATCATGTCCTGGTCGCCTTTGATTTCGCCACTCATCAGACGCATCATCTGCTGACGCAGGTTCGGCATTTTACCGGACAGGTCATCCAGGGTTTCGAAAGGAATTTCGCATACCATTGACGTTTCCAGCGCCTGGGCAAAGCTTGGGTGATGACCGCTGCCAATTGCGTCAAAACCAACCAGGTCACCCGCTAAGTGGAAACCGGTGATTTGCTCATCGCCTTGTTCGGTAATGGTATAGCTTTTTATCGTTCCGGAACGGATAGCATAGAGTGACTTAAGCTCGTCACCTGCTTTAAAGAGCGTTTGCCCCTTTTGGATAGGCTTTTTGCGCTCGATGATGTTATCGAGCTGGTCAAGCTCATGCTCGTTAAGTGTGAACGGGATGCAAAGCTGGCTGATGCTGCAATCCTGGCAATGGATAGCACAACCGCCAGACTGAATGCGCCGTATAATTCGCTTTTCCGGGATCATAGGTCTGCTCAAGCCGTAATTGATATTTGTCAATTTTAACATCTTTTTGGTGAGCACGTAAGCCTGAGCTACTCCCAATAGAGAATAATTCAGGCATAAGCGAGTTGAATGTTTGTATCTATATGATTAACCGTACTTTATTTGTGGGTGTATTGTGTGGAAGTGTGATGAATAAGGCATTAATTGCCTGGATTCTAGAGTAGTAGATAGCCTTCATGGCGCAATAACCACTCTTTTCGCTGCACGCCACCCGCATATCCAGTCATTGTGCCATTCCGTCCAATCACGCGGTGGCATGGGACGACGATGCTGACAGGATTGGAACCATTAGCCGCGCCAACGGCTCTGGCGGCACCGGGGCGCCCCAGCTGTTCAGCCAGTTGTCCATAATGCATGACCTGCCCGCAGGGGATAGTACGCAACGCTTTCCAGACCTCGCGTTGGAAAGGGGTTCCCGCGGTTGCGGTTTCAAGCGTGTCTATAATGCTGAGATTTCCCGCAAAATACTCTGCCAGCTTATCGCTTAGCCCTCCGGGGTTTTTGGCAGCAATACGCTGATAACCCTCAGAACGATAATGAATATCCAGCAATTGCTCCATACGATCGCGATGTTGATCCCATTCAACCGCACGCAGGCGAAATTGCTCATCACAAATTACCCACAACGGGCCAAGGGGCGTTGCAATGGTGTCTTCAAGTAAGTTCAGCATCCGTTTCTCTCATTACAGGCGGGGTTACACATTATCATGTCAGTGATAGTCGCATCTATACCCCCAAAAACGGATCTTAACTTGTGGGGGTAAGGGAATGTCGCATGGTGCGTTATTGGAAATAACCGTAAACCGTTGTCGGTATAATAGTGCGCGGTTATGATAATGACCGTCGCATAATCGCTGGAGGATGAAACATGAACCTTGATGATGCATCGCTGTTTCTTGACGCCATGGGGGATGTTCAACCACTGAAGGGATGCGCCGATGTTCACTGGCAGCCAACGCGTAATCTTCGCGCTCCGGCACGTATTGATACGCTGCAGCTGGATAACTTTCTCTCGACAGGTTTTCTGGATATCGTCCCGCTGAGCGTTCCACTGGCGTTTCGTCGCGAAGGGGTGCAGCATGGCGTGGCTGACAAGCTGCGAACCGGGAAATATCCGCAACAAGCAAGCCTTAATCTTGTGCGGCAGCCCGTTGAAACCTGCCGCCAGATGCTATTTAGCTTTATTTTACAGGCGCAGCAGGATGGGCTGCGCAATGTCCTGGTGATTCACGGCAAGGGGCGTGATGATAACTCCCATGCCAATATCGTTCGTAGCTACGTCGCGCGTTGGTTAACGGAGTTTGATGATGTGCAGGCTTTCTGCACCGCACTGCCGCATCATGGCGGCAGCGGGGCATGTTATGTGGCGTTACGTAAAACGGCGCAGGCGAAACAGGAGAACTGGGAACGCCACGCTAAACGTAGTCGCTAACCACGGCAGTCATCAGGCAGCCAGCACTCTGTTTCTGCCTTCATTTTTGGCTTTATACAATGCGTCGTCCACGCGCTTAAATAACTCATCAATACTTTCATTGGCTTCGTGTCGCGCCACACCAATACTGACAGTAAAGCGGGGAAGGCCTGGGAGACTCACCTTGGCTACCGTCGCGCGTATGACTTCAGCGAGATTAAGGGCTGCATCTAAAGACGTTCGTGGCAAAAGCAGTACAAACTCTTCTCCCCCCCAACGAAAAACCAGATCGTCTTTTCTTGCACAGGATTCCAGGGTGCGTGCCAGCGCGCAAAGTACATCATCCCCTTTTAAATGCCCGAAAAGGTCGTTAATGCTTTTAAACCGATCGGTGTCGATTAGCAGCAAACTGTAATCCTGCGTTAACGATGTTGTGTGTGTCTGCTCTGGCTCAGTTATCTGATAAAAATGTCGCCGGTTGAGTAACCCGGTTAACGCGTCATGTAAGGCGGCGCGTTCCAGTTCCAGTTCCAGACGTTTTTGCTCGGTAATATCGTGAACAATACACAGCATCAGCTTATTGCCGTAGATTTCGATAGGACCGGCATAGGTTTGTACGTGACGGGTACTTCCATCGGCAAGTCTGTGGACAAAATGTAAGGGCTTATGGCCGCCAGGCAGATGCGCAATCTTATGCATTACCGGCAATATATGGCGCCCCAGCATATTGATTTCCCAGGTATGCTTCTGACACATTACGTCATGATCATAGCCATAGAAATGCAAGGCACTGAGGTTTGCATCCACAATCAATCCGTCGCGTGACGGATCGATAAGCAACATTGGTGCTGAGTTAGTCTGGAAAAAACGGGCATAGAATCCTTGTTTTTTCCGCTGATAGGTGGCAGAGCGGCTGGCTTTCAGACCTTGCGCTGTCGGTGTTTCAATGCCTTCATAGAGGATAACATCACCTATATCCTGAAGCGTCCTGATGGACAAACGACAGGCCAGCGCGATTTCCTCGCTTTCGCGGTAAACCGTGAGGATCTCCACAATGTCATGATGATTGCGCAAATCACTGAGATACATAGGTAAATCATTTTGTGCGTGCGTGGAGAATGTGCCTTTTCTGAGAGGGGGGAAACACGGGGCCTGCATCAGTTCCCGTGCAACGGTATTGGCGAACACCAGTTCTTCGGTATGTGGCGAAACGATCCAGACCGGAATGGTTAATAAATCCAGTGAATGCAGCTCGTTTATGCTCATCGATAATCCCGTTATCTTCATATGCTGTGTTGCCGGTTTATTGGCGAATTTTTTTAATTATGCAATCTCACAATGTTATTGATTGTCGGTGAGACAAGGGTTGTACCGTTGGTTTTACTTTTGTGGCGTTTTCAGTTTGTATCAATTCATAGATTTTATGTGCTGGCAGCGGTTTCGCATACAGGAAGCCTTGCAGCACACCGCAGCCCATCTGGGTTAACAGCGCTTCCTGCTCCTGGGTCTCTATACCCTCCGCCACAACGCACATATTCATAGAGTGCGCTATGTCAATAATAGTAGACACGATTTTTGTATTTTTGCTGTTCTCACTAATATCTTTGACAAATATTCTGTCTATTTTTAATTCTCGCGCCGGAAGTGATTTCAGCATCAATATATTTGAATAACCAGTGCCAAAATCATCAATAGAAACGGTGATCCCCAAATCGGCAAATGCGTTCAGGACTTCCACGCTGCGTTTTAAATTTTTAAGTGCCGTACTTTCAGTCAGTTCCAGCGTGAGATGTGCTGGTGAAAGCTGATATTGCGCCAGGGCGTTGCAGACTATATCGACAATATCAGGTTGTTCAAACTGGGCGGGTGACAGATTAACGGCAAGGGTCCACTCCGTGTGGCCTTGTGACTTCCATTGATATAACTGGCGGCATGCCTGCTGGAGAACCCAGGTGCCGACAGGAATAATCAACCCCGTTTCTTCAAGTGCGGGCAGGAATTCAGCCGGCAGCAGAACGCCGCGTTCAGGATGATGCCAGCGTAACAACGCCTCAAAACCCGTCAGAGAGTGATCCCCGGCGGTGTATTTAGGTTGATACCATAATTCGAATTGATTCAGCTCAAGCGCTTGCGACAGTTCCTGCAAGAACGTTGGCGGCGTATCGGCGATAGCCTCCATCTCTGGGGAGTAAATCGCCCAGCCGTTTCTGCCCGCCTGTTTGACATGATACATCGCAGTATCGGCTTTTACTTTTAGCTCATGTAACGTTGAGCCGTGTTCGGGATAAAGACTGCTTCCCGCGCTTAACGAAACACGAATGGTATGTCCAAACAGTGTAAACGGTTCTTTGACGGCGCTGGCAATGCGGGTCATCAGTACCGAAATGGCTTCCCGGTTGCTGTTTGGCACCAGCAGGATAAATTCATCGCCGCCCAGCCTCGCCAGCGTCATGGTGTCATCAAGGCAGCTGTATATGCGTTGTGTGCTGGAGATAAGCAACTGATCGCCAATGTGATGGCCCCAGGTGTCGTTTACGATTTTGAATCGGTCAAGGTCGATAAAGACCAGGGCGAAGTGTTGTTGATGCAGTTTGGAATGACGCAGGCAGGTCTGTAAGCAGGCGTCTATTTGCGTTCGATTGGCAAGGCCGGTCAGCGCGTCGAAGTGGACCTGGTGCTCAAGCTGGCAGTTCAGTTGATGCAGGTTATCGGCCAGTCTTGAGGTACGTAGCTGAGAATCCACCATCGAAATGACCAGCATAAGACCCAGAATCACCAGCGTGACGGCGCAGACCCAGATAGAGAGCTCCAGTGTGCTCAGCCCATCATGTGCGGTGTGTCCGAAATGAGTGAAGGTGGCCGCCCCCATCCCGGTGTAATGCATTGAGGCAATCGCCAGTGCCATTACCAGAGCGGCAATAAGTCGGTTTATTAATGCGCGTCGGGTATTTTGCCGCAGATGAAAAGCTAACCACAGGCCGATCCCAGACGCGATAATGGCAATGACCACGGAAAGTAAAATGAGTGAGAATTGCCAGCGGATAGCAACATATTCAACGATAGCGACCATGCCAACGTAGTGCATGGCCACAACACCAGTGCTTAATAGGCTTGTTGCAACAATAAGCCGCCTGGTCGAAAGCGTTTGACCTGATATTGCAATATTGATGGCAAGCGTCGCGGAAATGAGAGCGATCAAAAAAGAAAATGCCGTGAGCGAAAAGTGATAATTAATCGGCATGCTCATTTTCATGGCCAGCATGCCAATAAAATGCATCGACCAGATCCCCATCCCCAGCGTTGCACCGCCAGATAAACGCCAGAAAGTCGATTCCCGACGACTGGAGATCGCCACTTTCCCTGCGCTATCGAGGGCAATAAACGAAGCAATGAATGCGACAACAAAGGAAATCCCAATCAGTACAGGGTCCCATGACACGTGCAACATCTTACTACCCATCGATAAAAAACCGTGATGATAAATCTAGCAGATTCTGTCCAGTTAACCTGGTAAAACCCGGCGCGTTCTTATTTTCCTGTCAGCAGTATTAGTCTGAGCCGCTATAACGGTGGAATATGTGATGTTCGCTTATGAAAACATTCACCATATTTATGGTTTGGTGTATTTTTGTTCGTATTGTGCACTGGGTGACAATAGTCTGGCAACTGGCGTGAATGCCAGCTTATGCGGGATAAACAACCAGACTAATGTAAACTGGTAGTGTGATAGTGCGCTTTAAGTGAAAAGGCGACATGCTCTCATTGAAAATGGAACTTTCGGTATCGCGGAATGGCAATCTGCATTGCAGGTGCTATAAAAAATAATACTCCGCGTTATTCTTTGGCAGGCAGGATTAAAATGTTAAATAATATAAGCGTCAGGACGTTTATTATTTTATTTCTGGTATGTACCGTAGTTGCCCTCAATATCGTTGAGGTAATATTATCTGCAGGGTTTGATGTCATTATTGGCACTGATGTGGTTTGTACTATCTCACTATTATATTTATGGTGGTATATGACAAAATATCTCGTCGTGCCGATTAATACGGTAAAAGAAAGCATTGAAGAGGTGACCGCAGGGAATCTGGCGATGAGTATTCCTGAGTTCGGTAATAACTGTGCAGGCAGACTTATTCCGGGAATTAACAGTCTGGCGAGTAATATTTCTACGTTAGTCAGTGAGATCAGAACCTCTTCGCGGACCGTGATGACGCTTTCCGAACAGCTCGCAGAGCGTAGCGCCGAATTGTCCGTAAAAACAGAACAGCAGTCTGGCGCGTTAATGCAAACAGCTGCAAATATGGATGAGATAGCGGTTAGTACGCGCAATAATGCAGATAATACGCAAATGGCGAGCGCCCAGGCAAATATTGCGACACAATCTGCTCGCCAGGGGGGCGATTTAATGGTGCAGGTCGCCACCAATATGCGCTCGATCACCGACTGCGCTCAGCAGATGACTGAAATTATCGCGTTAATCGATGGTATTGCATTCCAGACGAATATTCTGGCATTGAATGCGGCGGTTGAGGCGGCGAGAGCCGGCGAACATGGCAAAGGTTTTTCTGTCGTTGCAGGTGAAGTGAGAATATTGGCACATCGTAGCGCAGAAGCGGCAAAGAGTATTAAACGGCTTATCGATGAAACGCATTACAATGTCCAGCAGGGTGCGGCGGTTGTACGTGAAGCCGAAAAGAACATGCAGGATATTGTGGGTGGTGCTGGGCAGCTAAATCAGCTGATGGCGGAGATATTAACAACCACACGGGAACAGGAAAACGGGATCACCAGAATTACCCAGGCTCTGACCGAACTGGAAAACGTGACGCAAAGTAATGTCAGCATGGTCGATGAATTATCTGATTCGTCCGGCATCCTGAAAAGTCAGGTGAATGATCTTCTGTCACGTACACATAAATTTCGCTTAAGTAAAAATATGTCTGTCGAAACAACCACGATCTTGCATCGAGATCCCCCTGTTTCCGGACTACGTCAACGGGTTAAATACGGTTCTTCATTTTAAGATTCAACATCTGCTCGCCACAGCGCCGAACCCGTCGGCGCTTTTTATTTTCTTGAACACTTTTATGAATCATTTCAGCATAATGGGACAATGCGATATTGCTTAACATATACTGAAGACTAGACTAACGAAAAGTTTGAATGTTTATGGAGGCGCTGTGGAAGCCATTAAGGGAACCGAAGTTAATGTGCCGGATGCCGTGTTTGCCTGGCTGCTGGATGGTCGCGGTGGCGTGAAACCGCTGGAAGACAACGATGTTATCGACAGTGCGCATCCGTGCTGGCTGCATCTTAATTACACCCATTCTGATAGCGCGCAATGGCTGGCGACAACGCCTCTGCTTCCTAATAATGTGCGTGATGCACTGGCGGGAGAAAGTACTCGCCCGCGCGTAAGCCGGGTCGGGGAAGGGACGCTGATTACGTTACGCTGTATTAATGGCAGCACCGACGAACGCCCTGACCAGCTTGTCGCCATGCGCTTATATATGGACGAACGCCTGATTGTCTCAACGCGTCAGCGTAAAGTGCTGGCACTGGATGATGTGGTGAGTGACTTGCAGGAAGGGACGGGACCGTCTGACTGTGGTAGCTGGCTTGTGGATGTTTGTGATGCCTTAACCGATCATGCCAGTGAGTTTATCGAACAATTGCATGACAAAATTATCGATCTGGAAGACAACCTGCTGGACCAGCAGATCCCGCCTCGCGGCTTTCTGGCATTGCTGCGTAAACAACTGATAGTCATGCGGCGTTATATGGCCCCTCAGCGCGATGCTTATGCGCGCCTGGCGAGTGAACGTTTACCGTGGATGACTGACGATCACCGACGTCGGATGCAGGATATCGCCGACAGGTTGGGAAGAGGGCTGGATGAGATTGACGCGTGCATCGCCCGGACGGGCATTATGGCGGATGAAATTGCTCAGGTTATGCAGGAGTCTCTGGCGCGAAGAACCTATACCATGTCGTTGATGGCAATGGTTTTTCTGCCCAGCACATTTTTAACCGGCCTGTTTGGCGTCAATCTCGGGGGGATTCCCGGTGGCGGCTGGCAGTTTGGTTTTTCACTATTCTGTATTCTGTTAGTTGTCCTGATTGGTGGTGTTACTTTATGGTTGCATCGTAGTAAATGGTTGTAACAACTACATTTTTTAGCGACTTTCGTGAGTGAAAACGGCTAAGTTTTTGAGCGAGGTCAATAAACCATCTACCTATTCGGGGCAATATCTCTCTCGCAGGTGAATGCAACGTCAAGCGATGGGCGTTGCGCTCCATATTGTCTTACTTCCTTTTTTGAATTACTGCATAGCACAATTGATTCGTACGACGCCGACTTAGATTAGTCGGCTTTTTTTTGCCTGCAGGAAACCAGCGTCTACCCTAAAAGGGTCAGTCTGACTCACTGGAGGGTAATATGACCTGCTTATTCGCCCCGTTGCAGTTGCAACGCCCCCATTCCGATACTGTCCCCACCGACCCGGTTCCGATTCCCGACTCGATACCTCGTCCGCAACCTATGCCGGACCCGTCACCGGATGAAGAGCCGATTAAATTGTCGCATCACGGGCGCAGATCTGCGAGGATACGCGCCTGCTGAATGTGAGTTTTTACCGCGAGATTAAATTGTGACCGCTTTTTCAACCCTGAATGTTTTGCCTGCCGCCCAACTCGAGAATCTTAATGAGCTGGGTTATCTTGAAATGACGCCTGTTCAGGCTGCCGCGTTGCCGACAATCCTGGCAGGAAAAGATGTTCGCGTGCAGGCAAAAACCGGCAGTGGCAAAACGGCCGCGTTTGGTCTTGGCCTGTTACAGCATATTGATGCTGCGCTGTTTCAGACTCAGTCGCTGGTACTGTGCCCAACACGCGAACTGGCTGACCAGGTCGCCGGTGAATTGCGTCGATTGGCGCGTTTTCTGCCAAATACCAAAATTTTAACGCTGTGCGGTGGTCAGCCCTTTGGCGCTCAGCGTGATTCTCTGCAACATGCCCCACACATTATTGTTGCCACGCCGGGGCGTTTGCTCGACCACCTGCAAAAAGGCACCGTCTCCCTTGATGCGTTGAATACGCTGGTGATGGATGAAGCCGACCGGATGCTGGATATGGGATTTAGTGATGCGATTGATGATGTGATCCGCTTTGCGCCAGCGTCACGTCAGACACTGCTGTTTTCCGCAACCTGGCCGGAAGCGATTGCCGCGATCAGTGGTCGCGTACAGAACAACCCGTTAACGATTGAGATTGATACAGTCGATGCGTTGCCAGCGATTGAACAACAATTCTTTGAAATCTCCTCACACGGCAAAATTCCGCTGTTGCAAAAATTGCTTAGCCAGCATCAGCCGGCATCATGTGTGGTTTTCTGTAATACCAAAAAAGATTGTCAGGCTGTTTGTGATGCACTGAACGCAGCAGGGCAAAGCGCATTATCGCTTCATGGCGATCTTGAGCAACGCGATCGGGACCAGACGCTGGTACGTTTTGCCAACGGCAGTGCTCGTGTGCTGGTTGCCACTGATGTGGCGGCGCGTGGCCTGGATATTAAATCGCTCGAGCTGGTGATTAACTTTGAACTGGCATGGGATCCGGAAGTTCATGTACACCGTATTGGACGTACTGCCCGTGCGGGTAACAGTGGTCTGGCGATTAGCTTCTGTGCGCCGGAAGAAGCGCAACGTGCCAATATTCTGTCCGAGATGCTGCAACTGAAGCTGAACTGGCTACCCGCACCGGGTAATGGCTCAATTCTGCCGCTGGAGGCTGAGATGGCGACGCTGTGCATCGATGGCGGTAAAAAAGCGAAAATGCGGCCTGGTGATGTATTAGGGGCATTGACCGGAGATATTGGTCTGGACGGGGCAGATATCGGCAAGATTGCCGTGCATCCGGCGCATGTCTACGTGGCCGTTCGCCAGTCTGTGGCACATAAAGCGTGGAAGCAACTGCAGAACGGTAAGATCAAAGGCAAGACCTGCCGGGTTCGTTTATTAAAATAAATGCCCGTAGGCGTGCCTGATGGCGCTCCGCTTATCAGGCCTACAGCGCTTGTGCACGTTGTAGGCCTGACAGAGGTTTACTTCACTTCCACCACGTTCAGACGCAACTCATCTAACTGGTTTTCATCTTCTTCCGGCTGCCAGCCTGCTGGTTGCAGTGGGATCTCTTCACGATCGAATGCCAGATCACCGCCATCTACCACTTCTGAACCGTGCTTGATGCCTTTAAAATCGAACAGATTAATATCGCTCAGGTGAGAAGGCACCACATTCTGCATCGCACTGAACATCGTTTCAATACGACCTGGATAGCGCTTGTCCCAGTCACGCAGCATATCAGCGATCACCTGACGCTGCAGGTTAGGCTGTGAACCACACAGGTTGCACGGAATAATCGGGAAGCCTTTCGCTTCAGAGAAACGCTCAATATCTTTTTCGCGGCAATAGGCCAGCGGACGGATCACAATATGCTTACCATCATCGCTCATCAGCTTCGGCGGCATACCTTTCATTTTTCCGCCGTAGAACATGTTTAAAAACAGTGTTTGCAGGATGTCGTCGCGATGGTGTCCCAACGCAATTTTTGTGGCACCTAATTCAGTTGCCGTGCGGTACAAAATGCCGCGGCGCAGACGGGAACACAGAGAGCAGGTCGTTTTGCCTTCAGGGATTTTATCTTTGACGATCCCGTAGGTGTTTTCTTCGACAATTTTATACTCAACACCCAGTTGTTCCAGATACTCCGGCAGGATGTGCTCCGGGAAGCCCGGTTGTTTTTGATCCAAATTTACTGCGACCAAAGAGAAACTGATCGGGGCACTTTGCTGCAAATTCCGCAGGATTTCCAGCATGGTATAGCTATCTTTCCCACCGGAAAGACACACCATAATGCGATCGCCGTCTTCGATCATATTGAAATCGGCAATAGCTTCACCCACGTTACGACGCAGGCGTTTCTGTAATTTGTTCAGGTTGTATTGTTCTTTCTTTGTAACTTGTTGATTATCTTGCATTATTACCGTTCTCAAAAACCAAAAGGGGCATGTAAGGGGCAAACTTCCATCACAGGGCGAGTTTGTTATTCAACATGGCAACCTGATCGCCATTCATTACTTCAATCCATGTACTGTAGACTTCGTACACCATTTGCGCGTTTTCATGCCCCATCTGATTAGCTATAAATGATGGATTCGCTCCAGCCGATAACAGCCAGCAGGCAAAAGCATGCCGCGTATGGTACGGATTACGGCGACGAATACCAGCACGTTTTACAGCTGCGATTTATTTGATTCCGATACTACTCACAGAGTAGTAAGGTTTCTGCTCGCCTACACCCAGGCATTGGGCCACAATTTGACAACGTTGAGCTCGTCCTTGCAAGCCATCGGCACCGCAGGTTTTTTATGCCATCGCCATGGGTAGACCTATAGCAATGGCTAAAAGATCACTTCTTACAAAGGATGCGCAACTCTTTGCGGTTGAAACCACCTTCTTTCGATAAATCTTGATAACCGTTGGGGCAAACTTCATTAGCTTTTGAATAGCAAATATTCCATCCGGTAGCCGCCCCACATTGGATATCGTACTCACTTGAACCATCTGGGCGTTTAATTTCCTGGGATGTGGAACATGCAGCAAGAAGGCATACTCCCATGAACACTATTAGTAATTTCACTTATCGTCTCTCTTCATTGCCTGTCGGCATTTCCAAAGGTAAATTAATGGCACTCGACGCAAAGCAAGACACGTTTTCCGCGAGTATCTCATCAATTAAAGCGCCACACAGGTGGCCATCAAAAGTTGACATCCGGAACAGGATTGTCGAGCTCAAGAATAATTGAAGTTAGGTATTGGGTATTGATGCTGATTATGTATTGCGTTACTTACTGCAAATCTAACAGATGGACAGAGGGACAGCTTTGTGTATCCAGTGTTCGAAGTGGTATCAATAATGCGAGAACGGCAATGTTTGATGGCAGTTCGTCAATGTAATCATATCTGTAGGGTATCAGATACGCGGGGTTTATTGATTTATCAACTGCACCATATATCATCTGTTCGAAAAAATTCGATGATAAAGGCTGGCAATGAAAAAGTTGATGATGATTGTTTTACTCCTTTCTTCTGCTGCAACGGAAGCTAATGTTCAAAGAATTGCATGTAGTTTTGATGTAAATGGCTCTGGGCGTGAGTTAGTCGCAGAACGAAGTGAAGCGCAGGGAGAGCGGGTGCTGACTGTTAGAGGAGATGGTTTTACGCCTTCTGATACGGGGCAATGGATAAGAGATAGCCAAAAAGGAAGGGTTTATCTTGAAAACTGGAAAGACGCTAAGGGTAACACAGCGCAACTGTACTCGAACTCAAACGATCAACTTGATAGCGGACTGGTTGTATACCATAAAGATGGCAGCGAAAGTCTTTACTCTTATCTGTGTTCATTTGTGGATTAATCATCTCGGTACTACTCAATCAGAGCACTGATTTTTTACCTTCCGCACGGTATGCGTTATAGCAACCAGATAGCTTAATCTGCCGACATGGAACCATCAGCTATTTTTCCCTCCAGGTCAGGAATCGCGGGGTAAACGAGGGAGAAACAAAAAGCCCGCAACGGTGTGCGGGCCAGACAGCTTAGCGGACTACCAGTACCGAACACTCTGCATGACGCACCACGGCTGCGGCGTTAGAGCCCAGCAGATAAGTGGTGATGTCCGGCCGGTGTGAGGCAATAATGACCATATCGGCCGGTAATTTTTTAGCGATCTCCAGGATTTTATCTTTCGGCGCACCTTCAGCAACGTGAACATGCACTCTGTCCGTTGGGATATTGAACTTCTTGATAATCTCTTCCAGTTGAGATTTCGCTTCGGCTTTCAGATCGTCCATGGCCGGTAACTCCGCCGAGTAGGCCAGTCCCAGGGAAGCGTAATAGGGCAGTGACGGAATAACGGTCAGAAAATGCACCTGCGCATCGTCAATTTTTGCCTCTGCTTCAACATGGGCAATAACGCGTTGAGTTAATTCTGAGTCTGAAATATCGATGGGTACAAGAATCGTTCTGTTCATAAAACCTCCTGTTTAAGTATCCACGTAAAGCTTACCGCGTAATGGCACTTTATGTACAATGACAAAGATCACATTTTGGCATCACTTTATTTTGATTTCAGGAAATTTCCCTTTTATAACCCCATCATAAAATCGGCCCTTAGAGACCACGCTAAGGAAATCTTGAAAAATACGCGCAGGGACATGTTGATACTGCAATGTAGTTAGTTGATGAAAGCGAATTTCAAGTGTGCGCGAGGATTCGTCATAGCCGACGGATGCAATACGGGATGATTTAACGGGGTGATGATTCATTGCAGGTATCCTCTACTACAGGTATTAATGCAAGATATCATCTATCAAAGGTGTGTTTTAACGCAACAGATATAACGTTTTGATCTGGATAAAACAGAATTGCTATTAATGAAAGGATAGCCCGCTGTTGCCAGCGGGCTGACAGAGACAGATTAGAACTGGTAAACCATACCCAGTGCCACAGTGTCATCGGTAGAGATGTCGTTGCCAGCGTAGAAACTGTCATCTTCGTCCAGCAGGTTGATTTTGTAATCAACGTAGGTGGAGAAGTTTTTGTTGAAGTAGTAAGTTGCACCTACATCAACGTATTTAACCAGATCTTTGTCGCCAGTCGTTCCGTTCGGGTTGCCTGCATTGCCTGCCAAAGAAAGGTCTTTACCTTTAGACATCAGGAAAGAGACTGCCGGGCGCAGACCGAAGTCGAACTGGTACTGTGCAGTCACTTCGAAGTTCTGAGTTTTGTTTGCAACAGTATAATCGCTACCATTTGAGCCGCCATACGGGGTCATATTACGGGTTTCAGAATACATGGTTGCTAAATAGATGTTGTTCGCGTCGTATTTCAGACCGGCAGTCCACGCATCCGCTTTGTCGCCGCCAGCAGTGGATTGATTTACCTGCTCGTTTGTACGATCGGAAGAGGTATATGCTGCACCGAAGCTTACGCCCATACCCAGATCGTAGGTAGAGGAGATACCGAAACCATCACCGTTGGAATGTTTCAAATTACGGCCATCGTTGTTGGTACCTTCCTGGCCATTCTGGTTTTCATTCTTACCCTGATATTGCAGCGCAAAGTTCAGACCATTAACCAGACCGAAGAAGTCGGTATTACGGTAGGTTGCAACACCGTTAGCGCGGCCGGTCATAAAGTTATCTGAGTAAGTGTAGGAGTCACCGCCGAATTCCGGCAGCATATCGGTCCAGCCTTCCACGTCGTACAGTACGCCATAGTTACGACCATAATCGAATGAACCGTAATCGCCGACTTTTAAGCCTGCAAATCCCAGACGAGTCCAGGCGTTTGAACCTTCAGATTCAGTGCTATTAGCCTGAACCTGATATTCCCACTGACCATAGCCGGTGAGCATATCGTTAATCTGAGTTTCGCCTTTGAAGCCACCACGAACATAAGTCTGATCGCCATCGCTGCCTGAATTATCAGAAAAGTAGTGCAGGGCATCTACTTTTCCGTAGAGATCTAACTTATTGCCGTCTTTATTATAAACTTCAGCAGCGTGAGCAGCGCCAGCAGCTAACAGTGCAGGAATTACGAGTGCCAATACTTTTCTGTTCATTGAAATAATCCTTTAGTTTTTTTATTAACCTGTGACTACCCGTGTAGGGAGTAAAAGCATGCTAAAGGAGAAGTTCCGTAAAGAGATAAATATGAATTGTTACGTCTTAAGTAAAACCTTAAATAAATAATTCTGTTGAAATGATGATAATTATCATGAATGTTTTGTTGTGAAAATATATAAAATAAAAATTATACAAGAGGGGGTTATTGCGTTATTCTGCGCAGGTTATATGCCTTTATTGTCACGATTTAATTTATTTTCGTTGGTATGTTGGCAGGAATGCCTACTACCCAGCGAATAAATTGACAAGCCCGAACAATTGTTCGGGCTTTTTTTTGGACTCCAGGTTAATACCTAACTGAGCGTATTAATCAGTACTGCTCTTTTCTGCTTTTCCTGCCAATTGCGCCAGGAAATCGTAGCGTTTTTGCAAGTCAGCCGTTGCGTCTTTCCACAGTTGTTCCGCCACGTCGGGTTGTTGCGCATTCAGACGACGGAATCGCTGCTCGTTAAGCAATGTTTCAGCCAACGCATCTGATGGTGGGCGAGAATCCAATGCCAGCGGCAATTTGCCTTCATCTGCACGGCGCGGGTCAAAGCGATATAATGGCCAGAACCCGGTTGCGGTGAGCTGACGCATCTGATCGTGACTCAGCGCGAGATCGTAGCCATGTTCTTCACAGGGGCTGTACGCAATAATCAGCGATGGGCCCGGATAAGACTCCGCTTCCTGAATTGCTTTCACCGTCTGGTTTAGCTGTGCGCCCAACGAGATCTGCGCCACGTATACATGGCCGTACATCATCATACTGACACCAAGATCTTTGCGGG
Organism: Citrobacter sp. Igbk 17; assembly: GCF_028069775.1. NCBI lineage: Bacteria > Pseudomonadati > Pseudomonadota > Gammaproteobacteria > Enterobacterales > Enterobacteriaceae > Citrobacter > Citrobacter sp. Igbk 17. Next base: position 30,893 of record NZ_JANEWI010000035.1, read on the forward strand.
CCTTGCGTTTACCATGCTCGCCGAATTTAGTCACGGCACCGAGCGGCGTGGCTTTTGACGCTTGTCCGCCAGTGTTGGAGTAACACTGGGTATCCAGTACCAGAATGTTAACGTTCTCGGTCAGGCTTAAAACATGGTCCAGACCACCAAAGCCTATGTCATAGGCCCAGCCATCACCACCAATCAGCCAGATGGATTTCTCCACCAGCGCATCGGCGTCGGTCAGTAACTGCTGTGCGCCTTCTACGCCCTGCAGATGCTGGCGTAACGCTGCAACTTGCTCACGACGGACTTCTGGTGTTGCCTCCGCGTGCAGGGCGTCATTCAGCTCAGCCGGGATTTTATCGGCAAACTGTTCCAGTAAACGCATGACGCGCACACGATGCTGATCTACCGTCAGACGGAAGCCCAAACCAAACTCGGCGTTATCTTCAAACAGTGAGTTCGCCCACGCCGGTCCACGGCCATTAGCATCGGTGGTATACGGCGTTGAGGGCAGGTTACCGCCATAAATTGATGAACAGCCAGTGGCGTTGGCGATCAGCATACGATCGCCGTACAGCTGCGTAAGGAGTTTGATATACGGCGTTTCACCGCAACCGGAACAGGCTCCGGAATATTCAAACAGCGGGGTAATCAGCTGAGACGTTCGGATATCAATGCGTTCCAGCTTGCTGCGATCGATCTCCGGCAGATTGAGGAAGAAGTCATAATTCACTTTTTCTTCTTCAACGTGTTCAAGGCGAGACATCATATTGATGGCCTTGATCTCAGGATTCTGGCGATCTTTCGCAGGGCACACTTCGACGCACAGATTACAGCCGGTGCAATCTTCAGGTGCAACCTGCAGTACGTACTTCTGACCGCGCATATCGCGTGATTTCACATCCAACGAATGCAGGCTGGCAGGGGCGCTTTCCATCGCTTCTGGTGAGACCACTTTGGCACGGATGGCCGAGTGCGGACAGGCGGCAACGCAATGGTTACACTGTGTACACAATTCTTCTTTCCAGATAGGGATTTCTTCGGCGATATTGCGTTTTTCCCAGCGCGTGGTTCCCATCGGCCAGGTACCGTCTGGTGGTAACGCTGAAACGGGCAGGGCATCGCCGAGACCTGCGAGCATCGCTGCTGTCACGGTTTTTACAAAATCAGGTGCGGCATCAGAAACTACCGGTGGACGGTTGGCGCTGTGCGGATCAACCGGTTGCAGTGCCACCTCGGCGACGGATTCACGTGCCAGTGCCAGCGCCTGCCAGTTACGTTCAACCAGATCCTGACCTTTACTGCTATAGCTTTTGGCTATGGCACCCTGCAATTCAGCCAGGGCGCTGTCACCTGGTAAGATTTGCGTCAGATGGAAGAACGCCATTTGCATGACGGTGTTAATACGCGCGGCCAGACCGCACTCACGCGCGATTTTGGCCGCATTAATCACATAGAAACGGGCTTTCTTCTGATTCAGTACCGCCTGAACTTCCTGTGGCAGGCGAGTCCAGACTTCATCCACGCTGTACGGCGTATTGAGCAGGAAAATACCGCCAGGCTTCAGACGTTCGGCCATTTGATATTTATCGATAAACTGCAACTGGTGGCAGCCGACAAAATCAGCCTGCGATACCAGATACGCCGAACGGATAGGGTGCTCGCTGACGCGCAGATGAGAAACGGTCAGACCGCCTGCTTTTTTCGAATCATAGACGAAATAGCCCTGCGCGTACCACGGCGTGGAGTTACCGATAATCTTGATATTGTTTTTGGTGGCCGATACGCTGCCGTCGCTGCCCAGACCATAGAACAGCGCTTCGAGCTTGGCGGTACCGGGCAGGGTATTTTCTGGCAGAGGCAGCGACAAATTGGTGACATCGTCATAAATACCGACCGTAAAACGCGATTTGGGCTTAGCGCTGCTCAGTTCATTAAATACTGCCATCACGCAGTCCGGGCCAAACTCTTTAGAAGAAAGCCCGTAACGCCCGCCAATGACGCGTGGTAATGTTTCCCGTTCGCCGCAGTTAAAGGCTTCTGCCAACGCGGTCATCACATCCAGATACAACGGCTCTGCCTGGGCGCCGGGCTCTTTGGTGCGATCCAGAACGGCAACGCTACGCGCAGTTTCAGGTAATGCCTGTAGTAAGTGTCTGGCGGAGAAGGGGCGGAACAGCCGAACTTTCAGGACGCCCACTTTCTCTCCACGAGCAAGTAACTCTTCGACGACTTCTTCGCAGGTACCAATCGCGGAACCCATCAAAATAATGACACGCTCCGCCTGTGGATGACCGTAATACTCAAATGGCTGGTACTGACGACCTGTCGCCGTGGCGAAATCGTTCATCGCCTGTTCTACGTGATCGTAAACCGCGTTGTACCATGGGTTCGTCGCTTCGCGTGACTGGAAGTAAGTGTCCGGGTTGGCAGACGTCCCGCGAATAACCGGATGCTCTGGATTAAGCGCACGAGCCCGATGTGCATCAATTTCAGCTTGCGGCATCAGGCTGAGGATCGTGTCATCGGCCAGCGGCACAATTTTATTGATTTCATGCGATGTGCGGAAACCATCAAAGAAATGAATAAAAGGGACGCGACTTTTCAGCGTGGCAATTTGTGAAATCAGTGCGAAATCCTGCGCTTCCTGGACGCTGCTGGCGCAGAGCATGGCGCAGCCTGTCTGGCGCACGGCCATTACGTCGGAATGGTCACCGAAGATAGAGAGTGCATGAGTAGCAATGGTACGCGCGGCAACGTGCAGCACAAATGGCGTCAACTGACCGGCCAGTTTGTACAGCGTTGGGATCATCAACAGTAGACCCTGCGATGAGGTAAATGACGTTGAGAGCGCACCGGTCTGCAATGCGCCGTGAACGGTCGCGATTGCGCCGCCTTCTGACTGCATTTCTACGACGCGAGGGGTATCTCCCCAGACGTTTTTAAGCCCGTTCCCGGCCCAGGCGTCTGCCTGTTCTGCCATCGTCGAACTCGGCGTAATCGGGTAGATGGCGATAACCTCGCTGGTACGAAAGGCAACCGAAGCAACCGCACCATTACCGTCAATTGTGATCATACTGACACCCTTACATTGCGCAAAAAGAGGGACACGCAAAACAGTAGCGAGTCCTGTAATTATCCTTTTATTTTAGCAAAAGGCTTTCAGGCACATTTTCGCTTTTGTGTCCCTGGAATAAACAGAATGAATGGTTTGATCAAAGGAGTAGCCAAAAAATTGCCAGAAAATGTAAACAGCACGCATAAATGCGCATTTTGCCTCTCGACGGCAGTGTTTCCGCTGCCTATTATTTATGGCTGTGTCGTTTGGTTAATATTCAGAGGGGAGTAAGATGCGCGCAGCGTTTTGGGTAGGGTGTGCCGCGTTGTTATTATCGGCTTGCAGCAGTGAACCTGTTCAGCAGGCAACGGCCGCGCACGTTGCACCGGGCATGAAGGCCGCAATGTCCAGCTCCGGAGAAGCCAACTGTGCCATGATTGGCGGTTCGCTATCCGTTGCTCGTCAACTGGATGGTTCAGCCATCGGGATGTGTGCATTACCCAACGGCAAACGCTGTAGTGAGCAGTCGCTTGCCGCCGGAAGCTGTGGGAATTATTGAGCCACTGCTTTTATTACATTAAATCCGCCAGTTTAAACGTCAACGTTTGTTCTGCCGTAGCCAGTGTTAACTGGTCAGCAGTCAGATCGACCTGTGCGCCTTGCTTAAACATCTCGCTGACGATGCCGTCGAGCGCGTTAAGCTGTGGATCGGCGCACATCATGCGTGTCATTGCCATGTCTTTCACTTTCAATTCTCCGTCGGACAGCTTGCCCTGACCGTGGAACTGATTACACATTTTTCCCGATACCGTCATATTTTCGCCGAAACTTAATTCGGGTGGGTTATTGGCGACGGTTACCGGCTTGCCATTGACGCTCTGTAGAACAAAACGGTGGTGCTGTAACTGTTCGCGATTGACGGAAATTTTTCCATTGCTCACACAGCCAGCCATAAGCATGCTGAGCGCAATCAGCGTGACAATTTTCTTCATTAACTTTCTCTACGTTCGTGACGGGATTATATTCATGATGATAATGATATCGCCAGATTTATCATCGGGGGTTATCTGAAAATGCTCCCCTGGAAGCAGGGGAGCGGTATGATTAGAAGAGGGCGTTCGGACAGGTTTCGCCTTTGGCGATTTGAGCCAGATTCTGCAAGGTTGTTTCAGAAATGCTGGTCAACGCTTCGGCAGTCAGGAATGCCTGATGCCCGGTGAACAGGACGTTATGGCAGGCTGACAAACGACGGAACACGTCATCCTGAATCACGTCATTGGACTTATCTTCAAAGAACAGGTCGCGTTCATTTTCATACACGTCCATACCCAGTGAACCGATTTTCTGGTTTTTCAGCGCGTCGATTGCTGCCTGAGAATCAATCAGCGCACCACGGCTGGTGTTGATGACCATCACGCCATTTTTCATTTGCTCAAAGGCTTCGTGATTGAGCAGATGATAATTTTCCGGTGTTAACGGGCAGTGCAGGGAAATAACATCAGACTCTGCAAACAGTGTTTTAAGATCGACATATTCAACCCCTAACTCAAGGGCGGCGGCGCTGGGATACGGATCAAACGCCAGCAGGCGCATACCAAACCCTTTCAGGATCCGCAGTGCAGCAATACCGATTTTACCTGTACCAATCACCCCGGCAGTTTTGCCGTACATGGTGAAACCCGTCAGACCTTCAAGTGAGAAGTTTGCGTCACGAGTACGCTGATAAGCACGATGGATACGGCGGTTCAGCGTCATCATCATACCGATTGCATGTTCGGCGACGGCTTCAGGTGAATAGGCAGGAACACGTACAACCTGCAAGCCCAACTCTTTCGCGGCGTCCAGATCGACGTTATTGAACCCGGCGCAGCGCAGCGCGATGTATTTCACACCGTGCTTTTTCAGCTCTTCCAGAACAGGGCGGCTGCCATCGTCATTCACGAAGATACACACGGCTTCGCAACCGTGGGCTGTTTTGGCTGTCTTTTCCGTCAACAAAAAGTCAAAAAATTCAAGTTCAAAACCAAAAGCCTCGTTAACCTGCTGCAGATACTTCTTGTCGTACTGTTTTGTACTATAGATGGCGAGTTTCATAAGACTTTCTCCAGTGATTTTGACGTCACATTAATCCAATTCAAATTATTTTACAAAATATAAAAAATTATTGATAGTCAAAGACGTAATGAAAAATTCCAGCGCATCTGTTGTTAGTGTGGGCAGGTTCTTCAATTTCAACAACTGATTTCACTCATGCCAGACTGCATGCGGTTTTTGGTTGTTTTTTTTGGCCCATTTAGGCGGAGTCAGGTATGGATCAACGGTACGTCTTCACATTGCAGACGTACCGTTTAAAAAAACTCATCGAGCATCAAATGAAACTGCACTTTGTTACTGTCTGGGTGGGAAATACCATATGTTTGAAAAAGTCGTTGCTGTAAAGACAGTGAAAATTCCCCGAGACAACTCCAGAGGATCGCAAGGTCCTGGTAACGATCGGCAATACCTACTCGACCAACGTCAATACAACCCATCACGCGGCCATCAGCAAAAATAATGTTATCAAGCGAGAAGTCGCCATGCGTCACAACGGGATCGGGAGGAAATGGCAAACGGTCATGCATTGCATCCCAGACTTGTTCAGCAGACCAGTCATGACGTTCATCATCAAAATCATCGGTATCTACCAGACCGTTGACCATTCGTGTATGGGCTAATGAGAGACGAAACGGGTAGTCGCTGTTAAAAGGGCAGTGGCTGACTGGAATGGCATGTAATCGACGCAGGAATACTGCCAGCGCATCAACAATATCGCCACGGTCATCAGGATAGTCTTCCAGCATCTGAAAAGCGGTTTTTCCACTGATTGCTGTTGTCAGAAGCCACGCTTCATCAGCCGTACGGCTAAAATGATTGATGGTGGGCAGAGGCATATAGGCCTGCAGCCAGTTGAGTCTGACCATTTCATCGGTGATATCATTTGCAACGGTGCCTTTGCCATGCTTTAGAAATAACTCTGGCGCATCAGCCTTGCCATATAAGTGATAAATTGCCGCCCCGGACAGACCGACATTATTCCGCGCCCATTGATAACCTGCCAGTTCAGCGTCCAGCAGTGGGTTTAACGGCAGACTGGCGCATAGCGTTTCTCTTTGCGAATGATTCATACAACCCCTTTGTTTGGCAACAGAAGCACAGCAGAGCATTCTAATCTCACTCACTGTAAATCCATCATTTTGCAATGTAAGGTATTGATTGAAGCATCACTGTCATAGCAGTCCTGAACAGATGTAACTAATCTCCATCTTATTGATTTATCAGTTTCTTTGTGACTGATCTGCGTTCTATAAAAACGACATATCTTTCGGGAGCATCTATTCTTAATGTGGGCATGTTTAGTTAAACATGCCACAATACAAGCCTAAACCGGCTTAAATTTTCGCTAAATCAGGATATTAACTACCCATGAAGGGTAAATATAAAGCCGTTCTGGCACTCCTCTTATTATTGATTCTCATGCCGCTGACGCTGCTGATGACACTCGGTTTGTGGGTGCCTACGCTGGTGGGTGTTTGGCTACCGGTAGGTACGCGTATCGCGCTGGATGAGAGTCCACGGCTGACCCGACACGGACTGTATATCCCGGAACTTCGTTATCTGGTCGATGATTGCCCGTTAGCACGTATTACTCAGGCCGAACTGTCGCATCCGAGTCGTTGGTTGTTGAACGTCAAGACCATTGAACTGGATTCTGCTTGCCTGGCCAAACTGCCGCAGGCGCAACCCTCACCCGTCGCACCTAAAACATTGGCGGAATGGCAATCGATGCTGCCCAATACCTGGATTAACATCGATAACGTTGTTCTCTCCCCATGGCAGGAGTGGCAGGGCAAACTGTCACTTTCGTTAACATCGTCTATTCAGCAGCTTCGCTACCAGGGGGAAAAGGTTAAATTCCAGGGGCGCTTGCATGGACAAAATCTGACGGTAAATGAACTGGACGTTGCGGCGTTTGAAGGGCAACCGCCGGTAAAACTGGTTGGGGAATTTACGATGCCGCTGGTTCCTGACGGACTGCCAGTGAGCGGGCATACGGTCGCAACGCTCAGTTTACCGCAGGAGCCAACGCTTGTGGATGCGGAGCTGGAATGGCAAGAAAATAGCGGGCAACTGATCGTGATGGCACGGGATGCGGCCGATCCGCTTCTCGATCTGCCGTGGGAAATCACGCGTCAGCAACTGACTATCAGTGACGGTCGCTGGAACTGGCCTTATCAGGGGTTCCCGTTAAGTGGGCGTCTGGGGGTGAAAGTCGAAAACTGGCAGGCCGGTCTGGAAAATGCCGTGGTGAGTGGGCGTCTGAATATTCTGACGCAAGGTGAAGCCGGCAAAGGGAATGCGGTGTTAACCCTGGGGCCCGGCAAGCTCAACATGGATAACAGCGAAATGCCGCTGCAGTTGACCGGTGAAGCCAAACAAGGCGATCTGATTTTCTACGCCATGTTACCAGCAAGGCTCACCGGCAGCTTGAACGATCCGCAACTGGCGTTTGAACCTGGGGCATTGTTGCGCTCCCGTGGTCGAGTTATCGACTCACTTGATATTGACGAAATTCGCTGGCCATTGGCTGGCGTTAAAGTGACACAGCGCGGTGTGGATGGGCGTCTGCAGGCCATTTTACGAGCGCATGAAAACCAGATGGGGGGCTTTGAGTTACACCTTGATGGTCTGGCAAATGATTTTCTTCCTGATGCAGGCCGTTGGCAGTGGCGGTATTGGGGCAAAGGCAGTTTTACACCGATGCATGCGCTTTGGGATGTCGCTGGCAAAGGGGAGTGGCACGACAACACCTTGAGACTTTTCGACCTCTCGACCGGATTTGACCATCTGCAATACGGCACCATGACGGTGGAAAAACCGCGTCTGGTGATGGATGCGCCGATCGTGTGGGTCCGTGATGCCGAAAAACCGACGTTTAGCGGTGCGCTTTCGCTCGATGCCGGAAATACGCTCTTTAGCGGGGGCAGCGTCTTGCCCCCTTCAACGCTGAAGTTCAGCGTCGAAGGGACTGATCCGACGATTTTCCAGTTCAAAGGTCAACTTCATGCCGGAGCAATAGGTCCTGTACAGTTGAATGGGCGCTGGGATGGGATCCGCCTGCGTGGTCAGGCCTGGTGGCCAAAACAATCACTCACCGTTTTCCAGCCATTGGTACCCCCAGACTGGAAAATGAATCTGCGCGAAGGTGAACTGTATGCGCAGGTGGCATTCTCTGCCGCGCCGGAGCAGGGATTTGAGGCGGGAGGACACGGCGTACTGAAAGGTGGCAGTGCCTGGATGCCTGATAACCAAATTAACGGTGTCGATTTTGTGCTGCCGTTTCGTTTTAGTGAAGGCGCATGGCAACTTGGTACGCGGGGGCCGGTGTCATTACGTATTGCGGAAGTTGTGAATCAGGTTGCTGCGACAAACATCACCGCCGATCTGCAGGGCGGATATCCCTGGAGTGAAGACAATCCGTTACTGTTAAGCGATGTCAGCGCCGAACTGCTGGGTGGCAAAGTGGTTATGCAACAACTGCGTATGCCGCAGCACGATCCGGCATTGTTACGGGTGCAGAATATCTCCTCCAGCGAACTCATCAGTGCGGTAAATCCGAAGCAGTTTGCTATGTCAGGTCCGGTCAGCGGTGCGTTACCGTTATGGCTGAATAACGAAAAGTGGATTATCAAAGACGGATGGTTGACCAACCCAGGACCAATGACGTTACGTATTGATAAAGACACTGCGGATGCCGTTGTCAAAGATAACATGGCAGCCGGCGCGGCGATTAACTGGTTACGTTATATGGAAATAACGCATTCCTGGACGAAAATAAATCTGGATAACCTGGGTGTGTTAACTATGCAGTCAAGCGTCACGGGGAATAGCCGGGTGGATGGCAAAGTGGGTACCGTTAATTTGAATTACACCCATGAGGAAAACGTATTTACGTTATGGCGCAGTTTGCGTTTTGGTGACAATTTACAGGCATGGCTTGAGCAAAATGCGGCGCTGCCAGAAACCCATTGCCCGGAAGGCAAGGAATGTGAGGAACAACAATGAAAATGAGAGCTGCCATGCTGGGCCTGCTTGCGTCATCTCTGCTGGTGGGGTGTACCCCCAGAATCGAAGTGGCTGCGCCTAAAGAGCCCATCACTATCAACATGAACGTCAAAATCGAGCACGAGATCCATATCAAAGTGGATAAAGACGTCGAGAGTTTACTGAAATCGCGAAGCGATCTGTTCTGAGGTCACGATGAAAAAACAGCTTGTAGCGATCCTGATGGCGTTAAGTTTTTTGAGCGGCAACGTGTGGGCATTGACGCTGAATGAAGCCAGAACGCAGGGACGGGTAGGTGAAACACTTAACGGCTATCTTGTCGCGCTGAAAACGGATGCTGAAACGCAGGCGCTGGTGAATGAGATTAATAAAGCGCGCAACGCCAGTTACCAACAACTGGCTGAAAGCAACAATATTCCTCCAGATGAAGTGGCAAAAATGGCCGGGCAAAAACTGGTTGCTCGCGCCAAACCCGGCGAGTATGTACAGGGCATAAATGGCAAATGGTTAAGGAAAGAATAATGCATTTCTGAGCTGGGCTGACAAGTATTGCATTCACTTGAATTATTCATCGACATCGCAATAGTTGCCACACGGCATGATATCGATGTTGATATAGTTCCTCTCCGGTCGCGTCACTGGAGTGAAATCATGTGGCTTTTTAAGTGGTATGTCTGGAATCGTTGGGTATTCAAGCTGTTAAGCCGGGATGTCGCGGAGCCGGAACAATTTTTACTGCATTGCTGGGAAGAGAATCTGGCGAAGTGCAGGGATTATGCAACTATCTGGCGTGATATTAATCGCATTCATGGGAAGCAGGCAAAGAAGTAAGTACCCTCCCACCGGATGGTGAGAGGGTCAATCATCAGGCAGCGACGACGCTGTCGATTGCCGCTTTTGCATCGGACTGTGCTTTAGATGCCACTTCCGGACCGTAAGCAATACCTTCCGCGAAGACGACGTTCACGTCGGTGATACCGATAAAGCCCAGGAACACATTCAGATACGGGGTGATCAGGTCGGTCGGCGTATCTTTATGGATACCACCACGGCTGGTCAGCACGATAGCACGTTTTCCGGTTACCAGACCTTCCGGGCCTTTCTCGGTGTAACGGAAGGTTACGCCAGCACGGGCAATCAGGTCGAAGTAGTTTTTCAGCTGCGTTGGGATGTTGAAGTTATACATCGGCGCGGCGATAACAATCACATCATGCGCTTTCAGCTCAGCGATCAGCTCATCAGACAGCGCCAGTGCTTCTTGTTGACGTGGTGTCAGCGGGGCATCGCTCGGGCGCATCGCACCCACCAGTTCGCCATCCAGTACCGGAACAGGATTTGCAGCCAGGTCACGGACGGTGATTTCGTCAGCAGAGTGCTTTTCACGCCACTGTTCAACAAAATAATCAGACAACTGACCAGACTGAGAGTACCCTGCCAGAATACTGGATTTAAGAACTAATACCTTGCTCATGGGTGTTTCCTTTTATGTGTTTGAAGGGGATGTGCCCCGTTGCTTGTTGACACTTTATTCACAATCCTGCCGCAGTGATAGCGCAATATATCGAATCCTATGTTCGAAATTATTGAACAACACATGAAAAGCGCCGATGTGGTACTCTATACCCATCATCTACAAGAGATTTAACCCGGCAGAGCACTGCCCTCTAACGCTATGACAGAACAACAAAAATTAACCTTCAATATCCTGCAGCAACAGCTGGAATCGCTGATGCTGCGCGACAGACAGCGTTTTTCTCGTCGCCTGCACGGCGTGAAGAAGGTTAAAAATCCTGATGCACAACAGGCCATTTACCAGGAGATGGCAAAAGAGATTGACCAGGCAGCCGGTAAGGTTGTGCTGCGTGAAGCCGCTCGACCGACAATTACCTACCCGGAAAACCTGCCTGTCAGCCAGAAAAAACAGGATATTCTGGAAGCCATTCGCGACCATCAGGTGGTGATAGTTGCCGGGGAAACCGGTTCAGGTAAGACCACACAGCTACCAAAAATTTGTATGGAGCTGGGGCGAGGGGTGAAGGGGCTGATCGGCCATACCCAACCGCGTCGCCTTGCCGCACGTACCGTCGCTAATCGTATTGCTGAAGAGCTACACACTGAGCCGGGTGGCTGTATCGGCTATAAAGTCCGCTTTAGCGATCATGTCAGCGATAACACCATGGTTAAGCTGATGACGGACGGTATTCTGCTGGCGGAAATCCAGCAGGATCGGATGCTGATGCAGTACGACACCATCATCATCGATGAAGCGCACGAACGTAGCCTGAACATTGACTTTCTGCTTGGCTATCTGAAAGAGCTTCTGCCGCGCCGTCCGGATCTGAAAATTATCATCACCTCGGCGACTATCGATCCGGAGCGTTTTTCAAAGCATTTCAATAATGCGCCAATTATCGAAGTCTCCGGTCGAACGTATCCAGTAGAAGTACGCTATCGCCCGATTGTTGAAGATGCGGATGACACCGAACGCGACCAGTTGCAGGCAATTTTCGATGCCGTTGATGAACTGGGACGTGAAAGTCAGGGTGACATTCTGATCTTCATGAGTGGTGAACGTGAAATTCGCGATACCGCTGATGCACTGAACAAACTGGATTTACGTCATACCGAAGTGTTGCCGCTTTACGCCCGTCTTTCCAACAGTGAGCAGAACCGTGTGTTCCAGTCGCACAGCGGACGGCGCATTGTGCTGGCCACTAACGTGGCAGAAACCTCACTGACTGTTCCGGGTATCAAATATGTGATTGACCCGGGAACGGCGCGTATCAGCCGCTACAGCTACCGAACCAAAGTGCAGCGCTTGCCGATCGAACCCGTGTCGCAGGCCTCTGCGAACCAGCGTAAAGGCCGCTGTGGTCGTGTATCGGAAGGGATCTGTATTCGTCTCTATTCAGAAGATGATTTCCTGTCACGTCCGGAGTTTACCGACCCGGAAATTCTGCGTACCAATCTGGCGTCCGTTATTCTGCAAATGACGGCGCTGGGTCTGGGGGATATTGCCGCATTCCCGTTTGTTGAAGCCCCGGATAAACGCAATATTCAGGATGGTGTGCGCCTGCTCGAAGAGCTGGGTGCGATTACCACCGACGAGCAGCAAACCGCTTATAAACTGACGCCGTTGGGCCGTCAGTTGTCGCAATTGCCAGTGGACCCACGCCTGGCGCGTATGGTGCTGGAAGCGCAGAAACATGGCTGCGTACGTGAGGCGATGATCATTACCTCGGCGCTGTCCATTCAGGACCCGCGTGAACGCCCTATGGATAAGCAACAGGCTTCCGACGAGAAACACCGCCGCTTCCACGACAAAGAGTCTGATTTCCTTGCATTTGTAAATTTGTGGAATTACCTCGGCGAGCAACAAAAGGCGCTGTCGTCGAACCAGTTCCGTCGTCAGTGTAAGGTTGATTTCCTTAACTATCTGCGCGTGCGCGAATGGCAGGATATCTACACGCAACTGCGTCAGGTCGTGAAAGAGTTAGGTATTCCGGTCAATAGCGAACCTGCTGAGTATCGGGAAATCCACGTTGCGCTGCTGACCGGATTACTGTCGCATATCGGGATGAAAGATGCGGATAAACAGGAATTTACCGGCGCGCGTAATGCCCGTTTCTCGATCTTCCCAGGTTCCGGTTTATTCAAAAAACCGCCGAAGTGGACAATGGTTGCAGAGTTGGTGGAAACCAGCCGTTTGTGGGGACGCATTGCCGCGCGAATCGATCCCGAGTGGGTGGAGCCAGTTGCCCAGCATCTGATAAAACGTTCGTACAGTGAACCGCACTGGGAGCGTGCCCAGGGGGCGGTGATGGCGACAGAAAAAGTCACTGTTTACGGCTTACCGATTGTTGCCGCCCGTAAGGTGAACTACAGCCAGATCGATCCTGCACTATCGCGTGAACTGTTTATTCGCCATGCATTGGTGGAAGGTGACTGGCAGACGCGACATGCGTTTTTCCGTGACAACCTCAAGCTGCGTGCGGAAGTGGAAGAGCTGGAACATAAATCGCGTCGTCGCGATATTCTGGTCGATGATGAGACGCTGTTTGAGTTTTACGACCAGCGTATCAGCCATGATGTGGTTTCCGCCCGACACTTTGATAGCTGGTGGAAGAAGGTCAGCCGCGAGACACCGGATCTGCTCAACTTTGAAAAGAGTATGCTTATCAAAGAGGGCGCGGAGAAAATCAGCAAGCTGGATTACCCGAACTTCTGGCATCAGGGCAATCTCAAATTGCGGTTAAGCTACCAGTTTGAACCCGGCGCTGATGCGGATGGCGTGACCGTGCATATTCCGCTGCCGTTACTAAACCAGGTTGAAGAGAGCGGTTTTGAATGGCAAATCCCGGGGCTGCGTCGTGAACTGGTGATTGCGCTGATTAAATCACTGCCAAAACCGGTACGACGTAACTTCGTGCCGGCACCGAACTATGCAGAAGCGTTTTTAGGTCGTGTGACACCGCTGGAACTGCCGCTGCTGGATTCGCTGGAGCGTGAACTGCGCCGGATGACCGGCGTCACCGTTGACCGTGAAGACTGGCACTGGGATCAGGTGCCCGATCATCTGAAAATAACGTTCCGGGTGGTCGACGATAAGAACAAAAAGCTGCAGGAAGGACGCTCACTGCAGGCTCTGAAAGATGCGTTGAAGGGTAAAGTCCAGGAAACGCTGTCTGCGGTGGCAGATGATGGTATCGAACAGAACGGCCTGCACATCTGGAGCTTTGGTCAACTGCCGGAAAGTTACGAGCAAAAACGCGGCAACTATAAAGTGAAAGCATGGCCAGCGCTGGTGGATGAACGAGACAGCGTTGCCATCAAACTGTTTGATAATCCGCTGGAGCAACAGCAAGCGATGTGGTGCGGCTTACGCCGTCTGTTACTGCTGAATATCCCATCACCTATCAAATATTTACACGAGAAACTGCCCAACAAAGCGAAGCTGGGGCTGTATTTTAACCCGTATGGCAAAGTGCTGGATTTGATTGACGACTGTATTTCCTGCGGTGTGGATAGACTTATCGACGCTAACGGCGGCCCGGTGTGGACGGAAGAGGGCTTTGCGGCGTTGCACGAAAAAGTGCGGGCTGAGCTGAATGACACGGTGGTCGATATTGCGAAGCAGGTCGAACAGATCCTGACGGCGGTATTTAACATCAACAAACGTCTGAAAGGGCGTGTAGATATGACCATGGCGCTGGGGCTTTCGGATATCAAATCGCAAATGGGCGGGCTGGTGTACCGTGGATTTGTCACTGGCAACGGTTTCAAACGTTTGGGCGATACTTTGCGTTATTTGCAGGCCATTGAAAAACGGCTGGAGAAACTGGCGATTGATCCGCACCGCGATCGGGCGCAGATGCTGAAAGTGGATAGCGTGCAGCAGGCCTGGCAGCAGTGGTTCAATAAACTGCCGCCTTCGCGGCGTGAAGATGATGATGTCAAAGAGATCCGCTGGATGGTAGAAGAGCTGCGTGTCAGCTACTTTGCCCAGCAGCTCGGCACGCCATATCCCATCTCGGATAAACGTATTCTGCAGGCGATGGAGCAGATTTCAGGCTAACGCGTGGTGGTGCCGTAGACCGGATAAGGCGACGCCGCCATCCGGCGAGATAAGGCGCGGTGCCTGCTGGTGCTGCGCTTTTCAGGCCTACACCGGTCTACAGAACAAAGACCAGGAGTCACGAACATGAGACAGTTTCCAACACTTTCCGCGCCTACCCTTGCGGCGATAAATACCGTAGGACAATGGTTAGCGCAGAGCGATTTTGTGGACCACGCCGCTATTCAGGCAGACTGTGTGGTTCTGGCGGGGAATGCGGTGATCCCGACTATCGATGCGGCCTGCCAGATAGCGAAAGAACATCAGATCCCCTTGCTGATTAGCGGGGGAATAGGCCATTCCACAACGTTTCTGTATAGCGCGATTGCTCAACATCCGCGCTATAACATCATCCGCACCAGCGGACGAGCAGAGGCGGCGATCCTGGCTGATATTGCGCACCAGTTCTGGCAAATTCCGGGTGAGACGATTTGGGTGGAAGACCAGTCAACAAACTGCGGTGAGAATGCACGCTTTAGCTGTGCCTTACTGAACCAGGCGACAGAAAATATTCGCACGGTCATTGTGGTGCAGGACCCTACAATGCAACGCCGCACGATGGCGACATTCCAGCGTGTAACCCGTGATGATCTGCAGGCGCCGCGCTGGTTGAGTTTTCCCGGTTTTATCCCTGAGTTGACCCTACAGAACGGCGGTGTGGATTTCGCGTCGACTGCGGAGGGGCTGTGGTCTGTGGATCGCTATCTTTCGCTGATTACCGGCGAATTGCCGAGACTACGCGATGATGCAACCGGCTATGGCCCTCGCGGTCGTGATTTTATCGCCCATGTTGATATCCCGCAGACAGTTGAGGATGCGTGGCTGCATCTGCAAAACGATACGGCGCTGACTGACCTGTTGGCGAGCCGATCGCTGTAATCTCTGCCGCCCGTTTGTGCATGTTTTGTCGCAAACGGGCATAAATCCTGCCTGTTTTTTCCCTTCACCATGACATTACCAGACGCTTTTATGAAGCGGCTCACAGAACGACAATTCCAGCAGTAATGCGTCATGCATGATTGGTATTAATTAACAATAGTTTTACTTGTTAAAAACAAATCAATCACAGGAGAAGCGCATGTCAGTACCCGTACAACATCCTATGTATATTGATGGGCAGTTTGTGACCTGGCACGACGATGCCTGGATTGATGTCGTCAATCCAGCGACCGAAGAGCTGATCTCGCGTATTCCCGATGGCCGCGCTGAAGATGCACGTAAAGCGATTGATGCTGCGGAGCGGGCCCAGCCGGCATGGGAGGCGCTACCCGCGATTGAACGTGCAAACTGGCTACGCAAAATTTCTGCTGGCATACGTCAACGCGCCACTGAAATCAGTGCGCTGATTGTGGCAGAGGGCGGGAAGATCCAACAGCTGGCCGAGGTCGAAGTCTCGTTTACCGCCGACTACATCGATTATATGGCGGAGTGGGCACGGCGTTACGAAGGTGAGATCCTGCAAAGCGATCGTCCGGGTGAGAATATCCTGCTGTTTAAGCGTGCGTTAGGTGTAACAACCGGCATTCTGCCGTGGAACTTTCCGTTTTTCCTGATTGCCCGCAAACTGGCGCCAGCTTTGCTGACGGGTAATACCATTGTGATTAAACCCAGCGAATTCACGCCGAATAATGCGATCGCCTTTGCCAAGATTGTTGATGATATTGGTCTGCCGCGCGGGGTGTTTAACCTGGTGCTTGGACGCGGTGAAACGGTCGGTCAGGAACTTGCCGGGAACCCCAAAGTAGCGATGGTGAGCATGACCGGCAGCGTTGTGGCGGGCGAGAAAATCATGGCTGCGGCAGCGAAAAATATCACTAAGGTATGTCTGGAGTTGGGTGGCAAAGCGCCGGCAATCGTCATGGATGACGCCGATCTTGAGCTGGCTGTGAAGGCAATTGTTGACTCGCGGGTGATTAACACCGGTCAGGTGTGCAACTGTGCCGAACGCGTATATGTCCAAAAAGGCATCTATGACCAGTTTGTGAATCGTCTGGGAGAGGCAATGAAAGCCGTCCAGTTTGGCAACCCGGCCGAGCGTAATGACATCGCGATGGGGCCGCTCATTAATGCGGCTGCGCTGGCACGTGTGGAACAGAAAGTGGCGCGCGCAGTGCAGGAGGGCGCCAGGGTGGTGCTGGGCGGTAAAGCCATAGAGGGGAAAGGCTATTATTACCCGCCGACGTTGCTGCTAGACGTGCGCCAGGAGATGGCGATTATGCACGAGGAGACGTTTGGTCCGGTGCTGCCGGTGGTAGCGTTTGATACGCTGGAAGAGGCGCTGACGATGGCAAACGACAGCGACTATGGGCTGACTTCGTCGATTTACACGCAAAACCTGAACACGGCGATGAAGGCGATTAAAGGACTGAAGTTTGGCGAAACCTATATTAATCGCGAAAACTTCGAGGCGATGCAGGGGTTCCATGCGGGGTGGCGTAAGTCAGGGATTGGTGGTGCAGACGGTAAGCATGGCTTGCATGAATATCTGCAAACGCAGGTGGTTTATCTGCAGTCCTGATACTGATACACCAAGTATAAGCCGGGTGTTCCTGTGAGCCACCCGGCACAATCATCACACTTTTGTGGCTATCCAGTTCATCATCATTTCCGGCCACACGGCCAGCGGTAACCCTTGAGTATCCCGAATACCGAAGCCGTGTTTGCCGCGTTCAAACAGATGCATTTCAACAGGAACCCCCTGTGCGCGAAGCGCATTAAAAAATGCCAGACTGTTTTCGACTTTTACCGCCGGATCGTCAATGGCATGCAGCAGGAATGTTGGTGGCGTCGTGTTCTCAACCCGTTCTTCAAGTGAATAGCGGTGCAGATCCTGCTCTTCGGGGGTCGTGCCAACTAATTCAAGGCGAGAGCCAGGATGAGCAATATTCTCACGCAGGCTAATCACCGGATAGACCAGCGCCATGAACGCGGGGCGGGCGGGTTGTTCGTCTACGCAATCGATGGGCGTATAAACTGATTCAGCAAAACGTGTTCCCAGGCTGGCGGCCACATGACCGCCGGAGGAAAAGCCGAGGACACCGATACGATCAGGGTCGATTCGCCACTCCTGTGCGTGAGCCCGAATGTAGCGCATCGCACGTTGGGCATCGGCCAACGGGGCGTTTGACGCTTCCTCATGACCATCCCCCGGCATGCGATAGGTCATGACAAACAGGGTATAACCGCGGGCATTAAAAAAGGGCGCCAGCGCGCTGCCTTCTTTGTCCAGCACGACGCGGCGATAAGAGCCGCCGGGGGTGACAAGTATTCCCACACCATTCGGTTTTGCGGGGGCGTAGACGGTGATTTCTGGGGCACGAATACCGGTTACCGCACGATCGTAATGAGAGGTTCCCGTGTGTCTGGGTTCGGGGGTAAATACCGCATCGCTGTTTTTTGCTCCGGGGGCTTCACCCATTGGCCAGACTGAGACGGTGGCGGCGTGGGCAACGGCTTGCGCTATCATAGTTTCTAACGTTTCACGACTCAGTGCTTCCATTACTGTACTCCCTTTGTGGCAAAGGTTAGCTATAGCACACTTAATGGGGTGAAAACGGGGAGAGACTCACAACGTATTGAATTAGCGGGAAATGAAACGAGGCGGAGGCGATCCTCCGCCATAACACTAAAGCGTGATAAATTTATCCAACGTACGGATCAGTTGGGTGACAAAACCGTACTCGTTATCGTACCAGGCCACGGTTTTTACCAGTTGCAGATCGCCCACTTCGGTGATCTCGGTTTGTGTCGCATCAAATACTGAACCGAAATGTGAGCCAATGACATCTGACGAGACAATTTCTTCGTCGGTATAGCCGAATGATGCATTGTTCAGCGTTGCCTTTTTCAGCGCGTTGTTAACCTCTTCCGCAGTGACTTTTTTACCCAGAATCGACACCAGTTCTGTGACAGAGCCTGTTTTTACCGGAACACGCTGGGCGTGGCCTTTTAATTTCCCGCTCAGGGCCGGGATCACCAGACCAATCGCCTTCGCTGCACCGGTGGTATGAGGAATGATATTTTCTGCTGCCGCGCGTGAAGCTCGCAGATCCTTACCACGTGGCCCATCAACCAGTGATTGTGTCCCGGTGTAGGCATGGATGGTAGTCATGGTACCAAGCTGAATACCGAAGTTGTCATGCAGCGCTTTTGCCATCGGTGCCAGGCAGTTAGTGGTGCACGATGCGACAGAAATAATCCGATCGCTTGCATCCATCGTGTCGTCATTCACGTTAAAGACGATCGTCTTCATCTCTCCTGCTGGGGCGGATATCAGGACTTTTTGGGCGCCTGCATCCAGGTGGGCCTGCGATTTTTCTGTTGAGGTATAAAAGCCAGTGCACTCGATGATAATTTCCGCACCTGTGCTTTTCCACGGAATATTTTTGGCCTCTTTTTCGGCGTAAACAGCAATTTTTTTGCCATCGACAATCAGTGCGTCCTCGGTAAAGTCGACGCTCCAGGGGAATGGTCCGTAGTTTGAATCGTGTTTTAACAGATAGGCGAGGATTTTCGGTGAGGTAAGGTCATTGATAGCGACGACCTCCACGCTGCTTTTGACTTCCAGTAGCCGACGCAATACCAGACGACCGATACGACCAAAACCGTTAATGCCAATTTTACTCATGGTTTTCTCCTGTCAGGATGAGACGGTACGACATATTTTCCCTACCAGGCATAGTCCAGTCAGGCATCCGCGGCAATAGCTGTTTTTGCGGTTAAACGTAACTGACTGAAAATGAGTGAACAAAACTTAATGAATTTTTAACAAAAGCCCGTTATGTTGACGCATTATTGTTTTTATTCGAGAAGTGTTATGGGGAAGAAGTATTCTGGCCTGCAAATTGGCATTCACTGGCTGGTCTTTTTGTTGGTCATTGTGGCCTACAGTGCCATGGAGTTTCGCGGATTTTTCCCGCGCAGCTATCGTCCCGGGTTCAACATGGTACATGTTTCCTGTGGTATCACGATTTTAGCGTTGATGGTGGCGCGTCTGCTGGTCAGACTTAAGTATCCGGCCCCCCCGATTGAACCAAAACCGAAACCGATGATGACTGGTATGGCGCATCTGGGGCATCTGGTTATCTATTTGCTGTTTATTGCGCTGCCGATTATTGGCCTGGTGATGATGTATAACCGGGGAAATCCGTGGGTTGCATTCGGCATTGTTATGCCACATGCAGCAGAAACCAATTTTGAACTGGCCGATATGCTGAAATCATGGCACGAAACGCTGGCAAACCTGGGTTATTTTGTCATTGGCCTGCATGCCGCTGCGGCTCTGTTACATCACTATTTCTGGAAGGATAATACGCTCCTGCGCATGATGCCGCGTAAGCGTTCCTGATAAAACACCCCGCGTAATGCGGGGTGTTTTATTTCTCCGTGATTATTTTTCGCAGGAAATCTCTTTTTCAACGCGCTGTACCTGCGTGGCGCGTTTCTTCAGGCTGATGATGGCCAGCGCCAGAACAATCAGCACAATCCCGCTACCTTCGATAATGCCAGGTTCTTCGCCGAGCAACCACCAGGAAAAGAGTACCCCACAAACCGGCACCGCCAGCGTGCTTAAGCTGGCGATACTGGCGGGCAGGTTACGCAACACAAACAGCCATAAGCTCCAGGCCAGCGCTGTTGCCAGTACGGCGCTATACCCTAATGCCCAGAATACGACAGGCTGCCAGTCAGGCGTTCGCTGTGGGACCAGCCAGGCGACCAGGCTCATCACCAGCGCGGCATACAGCATCTGCCACGAGGTGAGTGCTAACAGGTCGATATTGGGATGACGAGCGTACATCCGTTTGGCGACAACCGCACTGGCTCCCCAACTGATACCTGAGAGGATTGCCAGCAGCGCACTCTTCATTGACGAAAAGTCCAGTTGCCACGGCTGCAATACCAGTATCAATCCAAACGCCGCCACCGCAATAGCGACGTACTGCAAACGACGCATGCGTTCACCGAGAAAAAGGGCGGCCATAATAACCACCCAGAAGGGCATGGTATAACTCAGAATAGCGACTTTTCCCGCACCGCCGCTGACCAGCGCCCACTGTGATAATCCCACCATGCCGCACGTTTGTAACAAGGCTATCGCCAACGTATACCTGAACGGGGTCGGGCGCATTCCGCGTCCACGTAGCATCAGGACAATAAATAATAGCAATGCCCCAAAAGAACAACGTAGTGCGGTGAAATCGAATGAACCAATGTAGTGCGTGACCTGTTTCATAGCAATCCAGCTATAGCTCCAGATGAGCGTTAGCGCGATCAGGCCGCCAATGGCCAGCGGATTGCTTTTCCCTGCGGTAGTCATAGTGTGTCCGTTTTGATGATGTTATGGCGCTACTATACCCGGTTTCATGTCACGATACTTTTGTGCAGACACGAGTCGTTATAATTCAGGCGAATAGCCATAGCGCCACAAAAAGCTGCTTGAACAACTGCTCAGATAAAACTACTGTATATAAATACAGTTAATATTGGATGAGTCATTATGTTGTTTCTCAAGCCAGCGGATCTCCGCGAAATCAATACAGCTCCCTTGTTTAGTGACCTTGTTCAGTGCGGGTTTCCCAGCCCGGCTGCGGATTATGTCGAGCGGGGCATCGATTTGAATGAATTGCTAATTCAGCATCCCAGTGCCACGTACTTCGTGAAAGCCGCGGGGGATTCAATGATTGAGGGGGGGATCGATGATGGCGATTTGCTGGTTGTTGACAGTTCGCTGACGGCGGTACATGGCGATATTATTATCGCTGCCGTTGATGGCGAGTTCACGGTTAAGCGGCTGCAGCTTCATCCAACGGTACAGCTCGTTCCAATGAACAGCGCTTATGCACCGATCGTTATCAGTCGTGAAGAATCACTGAATGTATTCGGTGTCGTTACCTATGCCGTGAAGGCTCTCCGCTGATGTTTGCGCTCTGTGATGTCAATTCGTTTTACGCCAGCTGTGAGACCGTTTTCCGGCCTGATCTCTGTGATAAACCGGTTGTGGTTCTCTCAAATAACGATGGCTGTGTTATTGCCTGCAGCGCGGAGGCCAAAAAACTGGGTATCCAAATGGGGGCGCCGTACTTCAAACAAAAAGATCTGTTTCGCCGTTACGGCGTGACGTGCTTTAGTTCAAATTACGAGCTGTATGCGGATATGAGCAGCAGAGTCATGTCCATCCTGGAGGAACTCTCTCCGCGCGTGGAAAGATATAGTATTGATGAAGCGTTCTGTGACTTGACGGGGGTGAGGAACTGCAGAGATCTTACTGATTTTGGTCGCGAGATGAGGGACACTATTTTGCAGAAAACGCATCTTAAAGTGGGTGTCGGTATTGCCCAGACCAAAACACTGGCTAAGTTGGCAAACTATGCGGCTAAAAAGTGGCAGGACCAGACTGGCAGCGTGGTCGACTTATCGAATAGCGAGCGCCAACGTAAACTGATGGCCGCCGTTCCGGTAGATGAAGTCTGGGGCATTGGCCGCCGTATCGGTAAGAAACTGGATGCAATGGGCATTAAAACGGTTTGTGACCTGGCTGAAACCGATATTCGCTTTATCCGCAAACATTTCAGCGTTGTGCTGGAAAGAACCGTGCGGGAATTGCGCGGCGAATCGTGCCTGGCGCTGGAGGAGTTTGCGCCGGTTAAGCAGGAAATCATCTGCTCAAGATCGTTTGGTGAACGGCTCACGGACTACCATGCCATGCGGGAGGCGATCTGCACCTATGCTTCACGTGCAGCGGAGAAGTTGCGCGGAGAGCATCAGTTCTGCTGCTTCATTTCTACGTTTATTAAAACCAGTCCATTTGCCCATAACGAACCTTATTATGGTAACAACGCGTCGGTAAAACTACTGACACCAACCCAGGACAGCCGGGATATTATTGGTGCGGCGACGCGTTGCCTTGACGCCATCTGGCGAGAGGGGCGGCATTATCAAAAAGCAGGCGTGATGTTAGGGGATTTTTTCAGTTCCGGTGTGGCACAGCTCAATCTTTTTGATGAAAACGTCCCGCGGCATAATAGCGACAAACTTATGGCGGTTCTGGATACTCTTAATGCTAAAAATGGTAAAGGGACGCTCTGGTTTGCCGGACAAGGGATACAGCAACCATGGGCAATGAAACGAGACATGCTCTCACCTCGTTATACGACGAGATACAGTGATTTACTGCGGGTGGGGGATCTCCAGCGGTGTAATGCCACATCTACGATTGCGTGTCTCTGACATTTCGGTAGCATGAAAAAGCAAGATACATATCCTGCCTTTTTCATGCTATTACCCGTTATTTACCTGATAATTCCTGCAAATACTGTGGTGGTTGATACCAACAGTGGCCGCCATAAGTTCGCGTTCAGACCACGGCTTATTCCTTACCAGCCATAAGACATGCCACCGCCAACCACAAAGTTATGCTGTGTGTCGTTGGAAACGGACGCTTTAACGACAACGTGCTCTGATGCCCGGGCAGAGAAACCGACAGCCAAAGCTGTTTCGCCATCCGTCGTACCGACACCCGCGCCGACGTTGACGCTCTGAGACTCAATAACCTGGGGGATATTCGCCATTGCTGCGACACCTGCGATGCCAGCGGACGCGCGTTTACGGTTCTGATCCACTTCATTTTTCAGCTTACCGAAGTTAGCGTTGGTGTTCTGCTCCAGTGTTTCGATGCGTTGCTCATGATTGGCCAGTTCGTCGGTATGTTTCGCAACCGTCGCGTTGGTCGCTGCACGTTCAGCAGCGGCGTCAGCCAGATACTTATTGACAGATGCCGTGCGTTGAGCGAACGACGAGGCTGCAACTTTTTGGGACAGGCCCGCAGTCAGCGTCTGGTAATGCGTTGCTTCTGTCTTCACTTCATCGGTGATGGCCTGTTTGTTAGTGGCAACCTGGGCTGCGTCAGCTTTGGTGCCGATTGCCGTTCTGAGCTGGCTATCCGCATCTGTACGATCGGTGATTTCTTTCTGTAATTCACCATCCTGACGCTGCTGATCGGTACTAAAGGCAGTGGTATCAACCTTGTTTTTGAGCGCGTTAGTGTTGTTGTCTGCCGTTTTCTGTGCATTTCCTGCACTCTGCATGGCTTGTGCGATATCGTTACCCTGTTGTAGGTCAACTGCTGCCTGAGTGGTTTTATCCGTATTATAAGTTGGCTTATCGACAAAATTACCTTGTGACTGCTGGAGTTGAGTGATGGCCTGTTGGTTGGTATTTGCTATGGCAGCAATGCTGTTTGCCTGAGTAACATCGGCTTTATTTGCTGAAAGATCCGCAATAGCACCGTGGATATTTTCCAAATCGTAAGTTGAGCCATCAATGCCCACAATAGTAATGGTGCCGACAGGATTAGGTGTTTTGGTGAAGGTAGTGACACCATTTGTTGTCGTGCCGATAGCCGCTTCGGCAATTCCAGACAATAGCAGAGAAGAAAGAATAAAAGCAGTAATTAAGTTGGTTTTCATACATGTCATCATTAATATATAAGTGTTTAAGATTGCGTTGAGCGCTGTTTGAACTTCAACGTAAATAAAATTAGATAGAATACTATCTGGCGTTTTTTGATGTTCTCTTGTCCTGTGAGTGAAGCGGCATTTTCAACAGATGCCATATGCAGTGTTTTTATTATTAAAGCTGATGCGCTGAAATAGACCGCTGCGTAGTGAAAACGGTTTTATCATCTCGACTTTGCAGTTTACTTTTCTTTCACATCAGCTGGTTATGATTCCTTTGACGTGAGGTGACCAAGGGCGGTGGATACCTTGACACCTGGCAGGCCATTGATAGTTATTCGATGGTTAAATGTTTCACTGGTTATTATTGTTATGCGATACATAGGGTTGCTTATTAGTTAGTATTTTATTGAGTGAAAATTACCACTGCACCAGATAGAATCAATATTGGAAAGTGTCCAAAATTCTACTTATTTAGAAAATTAAGAATAGTCCCAGAGTTAGTGATTGGGTAATTAAATTATTGGTGCATCGGTCCCCGACCTATCGTAAATACAGGCGTGCCGTACGGGGTTGTTCCTGGTAAAGCATCAACAATCGCTGCTGCTCGATCGCAATAGTCCTGGCTTTATTGATGAGTGTGACTTCGCGCATACGAGACCGCTTCGTGTTTATTCCATGACATAAATCTCCCTCAATAATAGAATGAATGGCAAGGGAGCGTTATGCCAGCAATTCATTGAAAATTGTATTTTACAGTGAGTTTTAATTAACCAAAATAAGTTCTATTAATATTGATTTCGAATGGGTAATTAAGATGTATGGCAATATATTTAATTATTCATTCTCGTAAATCCCATAGCTAACCGCATTCACTTCGTACTTGTTGTTAGGTCCAGTCTCTGGGATTAGCTGATCACACGTAAACGGTGCCGGAGTGGTCGCTGGAGGCTCTCGCGCTGCAATGTGCTGTTGATGGTGGAATGGCAAGCGATGAGCAACTTAATCTAAACGACTGATATTAAAT
>NZ_JANEWI010000036.1:0-50845 GCF_028069775.1 Citrobacter sp. Igbk 17
CGGGTACCGGGCGGGTGGCCTGCTTTTGGCACAATTGTCCACAGACACTGAGCAGGCTGGCAAGGACTAAGGTTAGCCAGATCATTTAGGCCTGTACTGAATCAAGACCAGGCGCCCCTGATTGTCGATATAGTCAGCGGGAGGAATGGCAAGCTGATTAATATCCTCATCCTTCGAAATTGACAGCACGAGCGTAATGATCCCCTCCTGACGATGTTGCGCCAACCAGCCGGCAAAGTCATCCCGGCTAACGAAGCGTCCCTGGGCATCCGGATAATTAAGGCCATATTTTAACTCACCTGTTTGCCCGTACATGTTGATGTCATCGCGTTTCAGGCTCCAGGCCAGGCCAGCGGCAACGCCAACACTGTCGGTGAAAATATAACGGCTCGACTCCAGCGACTCTTTGGTCATCTCGACAAAAAACTGTGGCTGTTTGGATTCCATTACCCTGTCAGGTACTGAGAAGCCGAACAACAGCGCCAGCCCCAGCGGGCAGAGCGCTGCTAATTTCCAGTTTTTTTCACTGTTATTAAGCGTATACCAGCCAAATAGTGTCCAGGTGATAAAGATACCCCATGAGCAAAACACTTTATACGTTTCGATATGCGACCAGACCGGTGTCTTCAACGGTCCGAGCGTGGACACGATAAATGTGGCGACAATACCAATAACACCGAACAGAATATTGATCCAACCGTTGACGCGCAGGGCTGCAGAACCTTTTTCAGCAGCCTGCAAGCCAAACCGCGCGGTAAGGATCGCCAGCGGCGCGAAGCAGGAAAGAATATAGGTTGGCAACTTCCCTTTGGCGATACTGAAAAACAGTATCGGCATAATAATCCAGCTCAGCAGGTATAAGGCGCTACGTGGTACATCCCGTTCACGCCAGCCGGTACGCAATGCGCCCGGTAGTAGCCCGAGCCAGGGTAAGGCACCTGCCACGAAAACCGGTATGTAGTACCAGAATGGCGCTTTATGCTGGGCATCATCCTGCGCAAAACGCTGAATATGCTCAATCCAGAAAAAGTAGTGCCAGAAGTCAGATTCGCGTTGTGCAATCGCCAGCCCCCACGGCAGGACAATGGCAATACAGCTGATAATCGACAACAGACCGTAAATAAAGATCTCTTTCCAGCGCCTTTGCACGAAAACCCATGGCAGCACGCTGAGGACGGGGACAGCGAGCGCGAGAAAGCCTTTGGTCATCACGCCCATGCCGCAGGTGAGTCCTAACAGCAAAAAGGCGACAATTTTACCTGTTCTGGTGGTGGCCTGCATTCCCTCCCAAAAACAGCACATACCCGCCATTAGCCACAGCGCGATAATGGGATCAAGTACCGCATAGGTTCCGATACTGTAAACAGAGAAAAACGTTAGAAAGATGACGGCAGAGAGTATGGCCGTGCGTTTGTCACGCCATAGCCGCATTGCCAGCCAGGCGACCAGAAGTGCAGTCAGTAGGGTTGCAAAAATAGCCCCCGCCCTGACGCCAAAGTTGTTTGCACCAAACAACCATTGCCCGATGCTGTTTAACCAGTATCCCGCGATGGGTTTTTCAAAATAGCGTAGCCCTAAAAAATGTGGGACGATCCAGTCGCCAGACGTCAGCATTTCCCGACTGATTTCAGCATAGCGCGTTTCGTCGGGCTGCCAGAGCAGGCGGCTATTGATGGGTAAAATAAAATACAGTGCAATAAATGCGACAAATGCCAGGGCGTAACGTGCGGATTTCATGGTGTCACACTCGCGGGTTGCTGGCAGCCGAGCCATCCCTCTCTGCCGGGTATTTTGCCACGAACGATCTGGCCCGTTGGCAGTGTACTGATATCGTCTGGTAACAGTTCGCCCAGCGGACAAAACGTAATTCCTGCGTCGGCGGCACGAATGAGCAGATCGTCAAATTTCTGCTGAAAAGCAATGCCTTCCACCTCTGCGTGAATCGTGTAGACCGGGGTGCCTTTGTCCCGCTGAATACGGGAGAGAATATAGTCGTTGAAGTCCGCTGCCTGTACCTCCTGACCAACCACCTCATCCCATGTCGGTAGCGTGACCGGAATTTGTGGCGTACCCATTTCTCCTGTTTCAAGTACGGGACGGAATAACGATGTTCCCCTGCAATCGCTGTTATAGCGCAGATGGAATGTTTCTTTCGCCTCGACGACGCGCGAGTCGGCACGCCAGCCAGCGACGGCAGAACAGGTGACGGGTTGGCCGATGATCGTTTCGAGCGCATTAATGCCTCGCGAAATATCATCAATCAGCTGTTTATCGTTCCAACTGCCACTTCGTGATTGCCAGGCATGATGATCCCAGGCGTGCAAGCCTGTTTCGTGATATCGGGCAGCTTGCGAAATGATGGCCGCATTGGCCAGGCCAATTTCTTTTCCAGGCCAGGCGGTGCCGGCCAGTAAAATATCCCACCCGTAGAGCGAGGCTGCGTTTGAGCGCAGCATCTTCCACAAAAATTGCGGCTTCACCAGACGCCAGAGATGGCGTCCCATATTGTCGGGCCCGACGCTAAAAAAGAAACTTGCCCGAACGTTATGCCGGTTCAATGTCTCCAGCAGGCGGGGCACGCCTTCGCGTGTCCCCCTGAATGTATCGACATCTATGCGCAAGCCCACTTTGGTCATGATGTGTGTTCCGTGATATCCACACTGCGTAAGAAGAAGTCCAGCGTCTCTTCAACCGTTTCTTGCATCTCGATTGTTGGTTCCCAGTTCAGGCAACGTTTGGCGTTACGAATACTGGGTTTGCGGTGCTCAACGTCCTGGTAGCCTTTGCCATAGTAGCTGCTACTCTCAACGTCGCGGAAACCAGCAAACGGCGGGAAGTGCTGGCGCAATGGATGTTTTTCGAAACAGGACAGGAGCATTTCAGCCAGTTCCTGAATACTGGCTTCGTTATCCGGGTTACCGATATTGATGATCTCGCCATCACAGCGCCCGCCGTCGTTTTCAATGATACGGAACAGGGCTTCGATACCGTCACGAATGTCGGTAAAGCAGCGCTTTTGCTTACCACCTTCAATCAGCTTGATGGGGGAGCCTTCCACCAGATTCAGGATCAGTTGGGTAATGGCGCGTGAGCTGCCGATACGTGCGGCGTTCAGGCTGTCCAGACGCGGTCCCATCCAGTTAAACGGACGGAATAAGGTGAAACGTAGCCCTTCTTTTTCACCGTATGCCCAAATGACGCGATCCAGCAGTTGTTTAGAGACCGAGTAGATCCAGCGCGGTTTATTAACCGGGCCGACGATCAGGTTGGAGCTGTCTTCATCGAAATCTTTATCGGTACACATACCGTAAACTTCAGATGTTGACGGGAAAATGATGCGTTTGCGGTACTTGACACAGTAACGAATAATTTTCAGGTTTTCTTCAAAATCGAGTTCGAAGACGCGCAGCGGGTTGCGGGTATATTCAATCGGCGTGGCAATGGCGACCAGTGGCAGCACGACGTCGCATTTTTTCACATGATATTCAATCCATTCGGAGTGAATGCTGATATCACCTTCCACAAAATGGAATCGTGGGTGTTGCAGAAAACGCTCAATTGCATCGCTGCCAATATCAAGCCCGTAGATTTCGTAGTTATCTTCGCGCAGCAGACGTTCGGTCAGGTGGTTGCCAATGAAACCGTTAACGCCAAGGATCAACACGCGGGTGCGACGTTTGCTGGCGGAAACGGGCTGGCTGTTGAGGCGAGAACCGGCAACCAGACCCAAAACTTGTGCCAGCTGTGAGCCCTGCATGGTAATGCCATCACCCGCTTGCCCGGTAATGATTTCGAGTGCGCCATCGGCACAGGCAATCAGCAATGGTGATACGGAGATAACCGTTCCCGGCAGCGCCGCAGATGTATTTGCACTCTGGCGTGATGACCAGATGGTGAATTTTTGTGTACCGGCATAGCTAAATGCACCAGGCCATGGATCGGACACGGCGCGAACCATGTTGTGCAGTTGTGCGCAGGGTTTGTTCCAGTCGAGGAAACTATCTTCCGGCGTGCGGCGACCAAAACAGGTGGCGTCGGCTTCCTGCTGTGGGTATTCCTGAAAATCACCGGCTTTGATGGCTGGCAGCGCCTGCGCCAGTACCTCGCGGGCAGACTGGCATAATTTATGGTGCAGGGTTAACGCTACGTCATCGGGGGAAATGGTAATGCGTTGCTGGGCGACGATGGCACCAGCATCTGCGCGCTTGACCATGCGGTGAAGCGTCACACCTGTTTCGGTTTCGCCATTGACTAATACCCAGTTCAGCGGTGCACGGCCACGATATTTGGGCAGCAATGAGCCGTGCAGATTAAAGGCTCCCGCAGGCGCAAGACGCAGGATCTCATCGCTGAGTAAATGGCGATAGTAGAATGAGAAGATCACATCGGGGGCGAGTTGGCCGATCCGCTCGATCCACAGCGGATGATTGACCTCGTCAGGAGCGTACACCGGAATTCCTGCGCTGGCAGCGAGGCGGGAAACTGAGCCAAAAAACGCTTTTTCACCTGGGTTATCGGCATGCGTAAAAATAGCAGCGATGTCATAACCCGCATCCATCAGGGCCTGAACCCCCTGACATCCCATATCGTGATAGGCAAATACGACGGCTTTCATGCGCGGTTTTCCTCAGTTGACTGCGTGGTTTGTGGACGGATAACGTGTTGAACAAAATAGCGAGGGCGTGCGCGGACATCGTTATAGATGCGACCGATATATTCGCCGAGTAATCCCATGCCAATGAATTGCGCGCCGATAAAGGTAAACAGCACGGCAAACAGCATAAACACACCTTCTGCCGCCCACTGCGGGCCGAGCGTCAGGCGAAGAACAACAAGCAGGACCGACAGGGTAAAACCTGTGGCGGCAATGATGCTGCCCAGCAGGCTCAACATACGCAATGGCGTGGTGGTCAGGCAGGTTACCAGGTCATACATCAGGTTTATCAGACGCATGAAACTGTATTTAGAGTCGCCAAATTCACGCTCGGCATGGTGTACCGGGATTTCCGTGGCGCGGCGAGCAAAGATGTTAGCCAGGATCGGAATAAAGGTGCTGCGCTCCTGGCAATGCAACATGGCATCGACGATGTGGCGGCGATAGGCGCGCAGCATGCAGCCATAATCGCCCATGGCTTTACCGGTTGTTCGCTGAATCAGATGATTGATCATCCGTGAGGCGGTCTTACGAAAGCGGCTGTCCTGGCGGTTCTGACGCACCGTGCCGACGACATCGAAGCCTTCTTTTGCCGTGGCAACCAGCCGCGGGATCTCCTCTGGCGGGTTTTGTAAATCAGCATCCAACGTGATGATCAGGTCGCCAGTGACGTGGCTGAAACCGGCCATAATCGCCGAGTGCTGCCCATAGTTTCGATTCAACAGAATAGAGACAATATGGCTGTTCGGTGCCTGAGAGGCGTCCATCATCAGTTGAGCCGAATTATCACTGCTACCGTCATCAATGAGCAGGATTTCATATTCAGTATCCAGTTTTTCGCAGGCGGCGCTGGTGCGCCTGATTAATTCTGGCAGGCTTTCCTGTTCGTTAAAAACGGGAATGACCACCGAGACTTTACTAATCGGTGAGGCTTCAAACATGCTTATTGTCCTGCAATCTGGCGAAGTGCCGTAATGACGCGTTGTGTGTCATCGTCGGTCATGTCGGGAAATAGCGGCAGTGAACAAATGCGTGCGCTATTCCATTCGGTATTAGGCAGAGAAAGATCGGTGAAACGTTCGCGATAATATTTCTGCGTGTGGGCCGCGCGAAAATGCAGGCCTGTGCCAATATTTCTGGCCTTTAGTGCTTCCATCAGAGCATCTCTGCTCAGCCCACAGCGGGCTTCATCCACGCGAATGATGAACAAATGCCAGGCGTGCAGATGCGACCACTGAGGCAGGGTGAGCGGTTGAAACGGCGTATCGGCCAGCGCCTGTTGATACTGCTGCGCAATTTGCGCCCGGCGCGCGTTCAGACGATCCAGCTTGTTCAACTGCACCAGGGCGATGGCGGCGTTGATGTCAGTCAGGTTGTACTTGTATCCCGGCGCGAGAACTTCAGCCTGCGGCGCGCGACCATAGGTTTGACGGTCATAAGCATCTACACCCAGGCCGTGGAATTTCAGGCTGCGAAGCCGTTGAGCGAGCTGGCTGTCGTCAGTAACAATTAACCCACCCTCTGCACAGGTCACATTCTTGATCGCGTGAAAGGAAAAGATTGCGGTACCACGAGCACCAACATGACGCCCCTTGTATAACGTTCCGACGGCGTGCGCTGCATCTTCAATAACAGGGATTCCGTAGCGTTCACCGATGGCGTAAATGGCATCAAGATCGGCCGGGGCCCCGGCATAATGCACGGGAATAATAGCTTTGGTTCGTGGTGTGATAGCGGCTTCAATGTGTTCGGGGGTCACCATCAGCGTATCGCGGTCGACATCGATCATAACCGGTGTGGCGCCCAGCAGGACAATCATGTTGAGTGTCGATACCCACGTCATCGACGGGGTGATCACTTCATCGCCTTCACCCACACCCAGCGCCATTAGCGTAATGTGCATACCTGCCGTCGCGGAACAGACGGCAACGGCGTTTTGGTTTCCTGTGAGCTGGCAGAAAGCGTCTTCCAACTGCTGATTTTTAGGACCCGTGGTTATCCACCCTGAATCCAGAACCGCCTTAACTGCGGCAAGTTCTTCATCACCCATTGCCGGACGGGAGAAAGGCAAAAAGTCAGACATCATTATTCCTTCAAGCCATTTAACGCCACCGCAGTTTTATTTTTAGTGATAAACAGGGGCATCGTTAATTATTTCATCAGGCCACAAAGGTTAAAGACTGAAGGTTAATTTATCCTTAAGAGTTTAAGGTTGGAGATATAAAGGGGGATGTGCAGGAGATTATTTTATTTGTCTGAAAATAAATGATTTTTACGAGTGTTTTGTCGTGGCTATGGCATTGCAGCCCTGCTGCTGAATGATGAGTGCAATGCCATGATCTGAAGGATCAATATCCTACTGCTATCACCATTTAAGCTGACAATAACCCTTTCAATGTTAACGTTTTACGTGTGGCGATGTTTAAATCGTATTGGGCGAGATCTTCCGGTTTAACCCAGGCGAAGTCCTGGAACTCTTCGTTAATCTTTACTTCACGGTTAGCGGAAACACAATCGAAGATGAGATAAATCATGTAAATCTCTTCCTGGCTACCATCAGCATAGGTTTTGGTTCGAATATCGTCACTGAAGGTCCAGGGGGTAATCTGCGATAACTCGAGGTGTTCTCCCAGTTCTTCCCTGATTTCCCGACGTAAGGCTTCTTCGATACGCTCTCCTGGCTCAACGCCGCCGCCAGACAACGCCCACTGACCAGGGAAAACGCCGCGATCGTCGGCCATTTTGCACAGTAAATAACAGCCTTCATTTTGAATGAGTGGGCAAACAATCGTTCTTTGACGCATTAGTCTGTTCCTTGTAGGGGAGGGCGGAGGAGTCCATCGTTAACATATCTTACCTTTTGCAGGCGACAGAAAAAACGCTTCATTGCTGTTTAAGTCTGCTTTGCCGGGGAAAAGAAGGTTGTCTGTTAAAAACGGCAATCAGGTGCCTTTCACCGTCAATTTCAGGTAAGAACTTAACCTTACTGAAATATTGCGGGTAGTATTTAGTTACAATATGTCATTGCATCGCTTTTTTAGCTCATTGATTCCTCGCTATCTGGCAGTACAATCCAGCGGTTTTGGGGCTATGTTTTGATTCTTGCTGGAAAGGATAGAAAATGAAAAAAAGTTTATTACTGGGTTTTGCCGGAATGCTGTTTGTTTCTGCGTCGGCGAATGCGATTAGCATTAGCGGTCAGGCTGGCGAAGATTACACTAACCTCGGTTTTGGTATGGGTACTGAGTCCACCGGACTGGCTGTTAGCGGCAACTGGATGCATAACGATGACGACGGTGATGTTGCAGGGCTTGGCCTTGGTCTGAATATCCCTCTGGGTCCGTTGCTGGCAACAGTCGGTGGGAAAGGTATCTATACCAACCCGAAAGACGGTGATGAAGGCTACGCGGCAGCTGTCGGTGGTGGTTTACAGTGGCCGATTGGCGACAGTTTCCGTCTGTTTGGCGAATACTACTACTCCCCGGACTCACTCTCCAGCGGGATCGACAGCTACGAAGAAGCAAATGCTGGTGCGCGCCTGACGATTATGCGTCCGCTGAGCATTGAAGCAGGTTACCGTTACCTGAATCTGGCGGGTAAAGATGGCAACCGCGATAACGCGATTGCTGACGGCCCATACATCGGGGTTAACGCCAGTTTCTAATCTACCAGGCGCGGCGTTCAGTCGCGCCTTCCCCCCTCCTTGCGTTATAGTGTTTTCATCATAAAAGCAGGAGAACACGATGTTAAACGTGGAGATGCTATCCACCGGGGATGAAGTGTTGCACGGACAAATCGTCGACACCAATGCCGCCTGGCTGGCCGATTTTTTCTTTAATCAGGGATTACCATTAACACGCCGCAATACGGTAGGCGACAATCTGAATGATTTGGTCGCTATTCTGCGTGAGCGTAGCGAACATGCTGATGTGCTGATCGTCAATGGTGGCTTAGGGCCGACCAGCGATGATTTGAGCGCACTGGCGGCGGCAACCGCAAAAGGTGAAGGGCTGGTTCTGCATGAAGCGTGGCTGGCCGAAATGACGCGTTTTTTCCGTGAGCGGGGACGTGTGATGGCTCCGAGCAATCGCAAACAGGCTGAACTTCCGGCCAGCGCGGAGTTTATTAATAATCCGGTCGGAACGGCCTGCGGGTTCGCCGTGAAGCTTAATCGCTGCCTGATGTTTTTTACGCCGGGTGTGCCGTCAGAATTTAAAGTCATGGTTGAACATGAGATCCTGCCGCGCCTGCGTGAGCGTTTTTCTCTTTCTCAGCCCCCGCTATGCCTGCGCTTAACGACTTTTGGTCGTTCTGAAAGCGATCTGGCGCAGAGCCTGGACTCTCTGGTTTTACCACCCGGGGTGACAATGGGGTATCGCTCGTCGATGCCGATTATCGAGCTGAAGTTAACCGGGCCTGATTCCCAACGTGAAGCGATGCTGGCGCTATGGCCAGAGGTGAAACGCGTTGCCGGCCAGAACATGATTTTTGAAGGTACCGAAGGGTTACCTGCGCAAATTACCCGTAAGCTCCAGGAGCGCCAGTACAGTCTGACGCTGAGCGAGCAATTTACCGGAGGCTTAATTGCTCTGCAGCTGTCTCGCGCCAGTGCCCCGCTGTTAGCGAGCGAGGTGGTGCCATCTCAGGAAGAAACGTTGGCACAAACGGCGCACTGGATAACCGAACGACGCGGCAACCATTATGCCGAACTGGCGCTGGCGGTATCGGGTTTCGAAAACGAACATATTAACTTCGCACTGGCAACACCTGACGGTACGCATGCCTTGCGGGTGCGACTCAATGCAAATCGCTACAGTTTGGCTATTCGTCAGGAAGTTTGCGCAATGATGGCGCTTAATATGCTGCGGCGTTGGCTAAATGGTCAGGATATTGCCGGGGAACACGGCTGGATAGAAGTGGTTGAATCGCTCACGATTTAATGATTGATTGGGAAGGCTAAAAACCTTCCCAATCTGACTCATTCTGTGACATCGTCAGGCAATAGCCCAGTAATTAACCGAACCAAATCACGATCAATTCCATTTACCAGCATCATGCGCGCGATACGTAAGGCTTCTTCTTGCGTACCTTTCTGTACTCCTTGCGCTAATCCTTGTTGTAGCCCATTGTGGTGACCTTCTTGTTTTAGCCTCTCTGCGATTGTCATCAACCTCTCCTTGTGGTGGGGGGAACGTTCAGCAACTTCATGGATAAATTCGCTGACGTGAGAAACGTCACCGTACCGTAGCAGGTAATTAAATAGCGTTTGTAGCTGGCTGTCATTAGCGGTGCTTGTAACTAATAGCGAGACCAGGCGGTCCACTAATCCCATCAAATCGCGATCGCGGATATGTTTTTGCATCAACTCTAGCAGTGCAACACGCCGATGCTGTGCGATTTCATCGTCAGGTATCACGGTAATGTCGACCAGCGGAAAGGCTTCTGAATAAAGCTGTCGTGCCAGCTGTGGATTGTCAAATTCATCCAGCCAGTTGAGTGACCAGGGATAAGGACTTTGTTGACCGTGATAAAACAACATGGGGATTACCAGCGGCAGCGTTTTATTCCCGGCATCAAGATGATACTGCATCGCAGCAGTGGCATAACGCATCAGGCGAAATGCCATGTGCTGTACCGCCGTACTCTGATGTTCAATAACACAATAGATATAGCCCTGGCCTTCGCGGGTTTCTAACGACCACACTACGTCAGAGTAGTATGCGCGGAGATCTTGTTCGATAAAACTGGTGGACTCCAGCTTCAGCGTTTTTAAATCGCATATCTCACGTAATGCGGTGGGAAGATGTATATCCAGATAATCCCGAGCCATCTCAGGGTAAGACATTATCTTTTTAAAAACGGCATCATGCGGTGTAGATGTAGTGGATTTAGCCATGGTAGTCCGTCACCGGAAAGAGAAGATGGCGTGACGGTATCCACTTTTAAAATGCGCTGCATGCGGGAAATGGGGTCTTTGCGTGGGTGAATCAGAGATAAATACGCCCGACTGCAACGTATTCAATTAAGCGGAACGGGCTACGCAAAAAAATGCCCGGTAGCAAATGACACCGGGCAACAGGTTTAACCCAACGCTTTGGCAAGCAGGGTGATCGGATGTTCGCAGCGCTTACTGGTAGACATCTCAATCTGCCATTTACACGTTTCGCAGTCGGTCACGACGATATCCGCGCCGCTTTCTTCAATCTGGCGGAACAGCGGTGCGCCGATTGACTGTGACGTCGGATAGTTTTCCTTTTTGAATCCGTACGTTCCGGCGATCCCACAGCACTGTGAATCCAGCACTGTCAGTTCAAGTCCAGGAATTTGTCGCAGCAGTTCCAGCGTATAGAGTGTCCAGCCCATTTTCTCCATATGACAGGGTGTGTGATAGACCACTTTTAGCGGCAACGTTTTCAGCGGCAACGTTTTCCCTTCGTCCAGCTTGCGCCACAGCCAGCGTGTAGCCAGTTCAATATGTTCGCGCAGACCTGAGTTGTCGACATCCAGCACTTCAGGGTATTCATCGCGTAGCGCAAAGGTACAGGTTGAAGAGGTGGCAATAACCGGAATGCCTTTGCCATCAATCGCCTCTCTGAGTGAGGCCACGTTGCTTACTGCCTGCTTACGCGCTTTATCGGTAAAACCGTTGGCAATCAGCGGTACGCCGCAGCATTTCTCTTTACTCAGCAGTTGCACGCCAGTACCCATCGCATTCAACACCTTGATCAGGTCTTTACCGAGCTGGGGATGGTTGTAATTCACAAAACAGCCGTGGAAAAAGGCGACCTGATCCTGGTACTGCGCCTGCTGTGCGGCAACGCTGCGATACCAGCGGCGGAAGGTGCCAAAGGAGTACTTCGGCAGCGTACGGCGATGATCGATTTTTAGTGCATAATCAAGAAGCTGGCGCACCGGTTTCAATGATGTAGCGGTGTTCACGATGGGTGCGAACGGCGTAGAAACACTGCCCATCAAATCGGTATGGCTTAAGACAAAGTTACGTATCGATGGACGCGTCGTGTCGTATTTGGCACGAGCGCGTTGAATGATATCGCCAATTTTGACATCCGAAGGGCAGGCCACTTCACAGCGTTTGCAGTTGATGCAATATTTCAGCGCATCGTCGTATAACGCGCCATCTTTCAAACGCAGACGTTCACCGTCAGGGCCGGCTTGTTTAGGGCCAGGGTAACCAGGGTTGACACGGCTTACCGGGCAGGCTGTGGTGCACACTGTGCATTTGATACAACTTTCAAAACGTGTGTCGCTCATTGCTGGCCTCCTGCACGTTTCGCAATATGATGAGCGGCGTGTAAAGCGCTCACTGCGCACACTCCGCCTCCGCAACCCTGGGCGATAGGGTCAAAACCGCCAAGTACCGATCCGATGGCAAACATATTCTCTACTGTTTTTCCTGCAAGCGATGGACGCAGTTCAGCATCGGTGGTTACGCCAAACTGTTGCCACGGCTGCGGATCAAAAACGTCACGCTGATACCATTGCGCGCGTGTGGCGGTTTGTTGTACATCCAGACTGAGAATCGGCTCATGAACGGCCTCACGCGTGGCAACCAGCCCGCTGCTAAAGAAGCTACCGCTGGCGAGCACGGCGAAGCGTGGACGCAATGGAATATCGGCATGGTTGCGGGTCCAGATTTCGCTGACAACGCCATCCTGACAGGTGATTTTTTTCACTTCATCGCCAGGCATCCACACCCCACCCTGGCGTACAAATTGGCGCTGCAATTTGTTATGCAGGCGCATGCCCAACACTGATGGCGGTAAAGTGGGTAATAACATCAGTGAGCAGGGCAGGCGGTCGTTGAGCCACTTCCAGAGCCGATCGTCAGCCAGACCGAAACAGGCTGGCATAATTATCATGTCGCAGGTTTTTGCGATTGGCAGCAGGGCGTCATAGAGCAGCGACCATTTATCTTCGTTATCTAACAGACGTGCAATGTTGACGGCACGAAACTCGGTTGGGTTATCACGCAGGACATCCAGTTCTGGCAAATCGATTTCAGCCGTGTCGACGCTGAGGTTACGCTGGCGCAGTGAGGCCGCGGCCAGGTGCGCCTGGAAATCCAGTAAGCCGCTAATTCCCACCACACAGATGCGTTGTGCTGATAACGGCCAGACCGGCACTTCCGCCGAACTAAGCCAGGTTGAACGCAGGGTTCCCAACGGTGTTACACGTTGATGAGCCTGATGAACCTTACCGTGCAAATGTGTTCCGCACTCTTCCAACAGATTCTGCGCCTGCTGCGCCAGCGCCAGTACAGTCTGCGTTCCGATGGTGCTATAAGGATGACCCGGAGCTTGAGTACGCAGTGCATTCAGCCCCGCTTCAATGTCGGTTACCGGTTGACCATCTGGCAGGTTGCTGAGCAAATCCAGTGAACCGGAGGAAAAGTGCAGAGCGCTTTGGCCGCGGGTAACAATCGTGCAGCGCAACCCGCTTTTTTGCAGTTGCAGGCCACACATCAGCCCGGCGAGACCGCCGCCGATAATGACGGTATCAAATTTCATCCTGGTGCTCCTTTTCCAGACCGCATAACCCCTGATAAACCCAGCGGGTGAATTCGCTTTCGCGCAGTGCATCTCCCCACGCGATAGGCTGCACGCCTTTCCAGCGTTCGTTGAGGAATTCAGAAAGCTGGGTGATAGATTGTGCGGCGGTAGTGACATTAAAACGTTGTAGCAAACCTGCGGCGCGGCAGGCACACAATTCGCCCTGACACGTCCCCATCCCGACGCGGGTGCGACGACGTAAGTCGAGCAAACTGTTGACGGTTAAATTTTCAACGGCATATTGCACTTCGCCTGCGGTGACGGCTTCACATTCACAGACCAGGCTGCGGTGTTGACGGCCTTCGCTAAGCCATGCCGGGGTGCGGTCGCCATGGCGGTAGACCGCTGAGCCGCGCAGTGGTGCTGGCAAAGAGATAACGCGTTTAAGCGTGTGTTCGGTCGATTCCTGCGAGCCTGGCAGTGCTGTCTCTGCGGTCGTACAAGGGCGAGAATTGCCCAGTTTACGGCACACTGCGTCGGTGGCCCATTCCGCCATCAGGCGGTAGGTCATCAGTTTGCCACCGGTAATGGTGATAAATCCGTCCAGTCCGTCGCGCGTGGCGTGATCGAATAACACAATACCGCGGCTGACGTTACGGCCGGTCGGATCGTCGTCGCTGGCCACCAGCGGACGCACACCGGAGTAAGCACGCAGGATGCGAGTTTTCGCCATAATTGGCGCCAACTTCTCACCTTCACGCAGCAGAATATCCACCTCTTCTGCGGTGACGCGGTTGCTGTCGATATCGTCGTAATCAATGTGCTGTGAGGTTGTACCGATCAGCGAAATGGTATCGCCAGGGACCAGAATATCGGCGTCAGATGGCTTACGGCAGCGGTTGATAACATGCTGGTTTATGCGATGGTCCATGATCAACAGAGAACCTTTCGCCGGGAACATACGGATGCTCAGATCCGCATATTCTGCAATGCGCTGACCCCAGATCCCGGCGGCATTAACAACCACCGGTGCATGCAGAGACTGCATCTCGCCCGTCAGATGGTTGCGTACGTTCACCCCGCACACGGTCGCACCTTCACGAATCAGCCCCGTCACTTCATGGGCCGTTAAGATAATCGCACCGTGCTCTCGTGCATCCAGCATGTTGGCGGCGGTTAAGCGGAAAGGATCAACGGTACCGTCTGGTACTTTCACTGCGCCAATCAGTTGCGGGTTTACCGAAGGTTCGATAATACGCGCCTGCTGTGGATCAATCGCTTCTGCGCGGATGCCCGCGTCTTCACAGGCACGAATAAAGGTTGCCTGGAAAGAGAGTTCATCTTCTGGCAGCGTAATAAACAGACCGTCCGTCGGCTCAACACAATGGCGGGCGATACGTTTCAGAATTTTGTTTTCGCTAATGCATTCGCGGGCAGATTCAGCATCAGTAACAGCGTAACGTGCTCCGCTGTGCAGCAGACCGTGGTTACGGCCCGTCGCGCCTGTCGCGATATCGTGGCGTTCTACTAAGATGACGCGCAATCCGCGCAGGGCACAGTCGCGTGCGATCCCTGCACCTGTTGCTCCTCCACCAATGATTATCACGTCACTTGTTTGCGAGTCGCGAGTTTTCATTGTTTTTCCTCACAGTTCGTTTTTTATCATTTAGCCACATAAAAAACATGGATTGTTTGATTTCGCGCATAATCGCTCATAATTCGAAAATGAAACGTGATTCCGTGCGCTTTTATGAACATTTGTCATAAATGTGTAACAATCTGTGCTGTAATTCACATTATTGCCCTGAATGTTTCCTTAACATCGCGGCCACACTGGGAGCGGTAGGGTTGTTACGGCAATCTGCAGTGTTTCCTTCGAATGAAAGACGGCCACGGAGGCTACTATATATGTTGAGTATTTTTAAACCTGCGCCACACAAAGCGCGTTTAGCTGCAGCGGAGATCGATCCGACTTATCGTCGATTGCGCTGGCAGATTTTCCTGGGGATTTTTTTCGGTTATGCCGCGTACTATCTGGTACGTAAGAACTTTGCTCTGGCCATGCCGTATCTGGTTGAACAGGGTTTCTCTCGTGGCGATCTGGGCTTTGCGTTGTCCGGTATCTCCATTGCATACGGATTTTCGAAATTCATCATGGGGTCCGTCTCGGATCGCTCGAATCCGCGCGTTTTCCTGCCAGCGGGTCTGATTCTGGCTGCTGCGGTGATGCTGTTCATGGGCTTCGTGCCGTGGGCGACATCCAGCATTGCAGTCATGTTTGTGCTGCTGTTCCTCTGCGGTTGGTTCCAAGGGATGGGGTGGCCGCCGTGTGGCCGTACCATGGTGCACTGGTGGTCGCAGAAAGAGCGTGGCGGCATCGTTTCCGTCTGGAACTGTGCGCATAACGTCGGTGGCGGTCTGCCTCCGCTGCTGTTCCTGTTGGGTATGGCCTGGTTTAACGACTGGAAAGCTGCGCTGTACATGCCTGCCTTTGGTGCGATAGTCGTTGCGCTGTTCGCCTTTGCGATGATGCGTGATACGCCGCAGTCCTGTGGCCTGCCGCCTATCGAAGAGTACAAGAACGACTATCCGGATGATTACAACGAAAAAGCGGAAGAAGAGCTGACTGCGAAGCAGATCTTCATGCAATACGTACTGCCGAATAAACTGTTGTGGTATATCGCTATCGCCAACGTGTTCGTCTATCTACTGCGTTACGGTATCCTGGACTGGTCACCGACCTATCTGAAAGAAGTGAAGCATTTTGCGCTGGATAAATCGTCCTGGGCTTACTTCCTGTACGAGTATGCCGGTATTCCGGGTACGCTGCTGTGCGGCTGGATGTCGGATAAAGTCTTCCGCGGTAACCGTGGTGCCACTGGTGTGTTCTTTATGACGCTGGTCACCATCGCGACGGTCGTTTACTGGATGAACCCGGCAGGCAATCCGAACGTGGATATGGCTTGTATGATTATCATCGGCTTCCTGATCTACGGCCCGGTCATGTTGATCGGTCTGCATGCGCTGGAACTGGCACCGAAAAAAGCGGCGGGGACGGCGGCAGGCTTTACTGGACTGTTCGGCTACCTGGGCGGCTCTGTAGCGGCGAGCGCCATTGTAGGTTACACCGTTGACTTCTTCGGCTGGGATGGCGGCTTCATGGTGATGATTGGCGGTAGCGTACTGGCGGTGATTCTGCTGGTGGTCGTCATGATTGGTGAAAAACGACATCATGCAGAAATGATGCTGAAGCGTAACGGGGGCTAATGGATGAAAACCACATTGAAAAGTCTCAGCGTAGCGCTGATGCTGGCAGGTATGGTTGTTAGCAGTGCGGCGGTTGCCGCAGATAAAATTGTCATTGCACACCGTGGTGCCAGCGGATATTTACCCGAGCACACGCTGCCTGCGAAAGCGATGGCTTATGCTCAGGGTGCGGATTTTCTGGAGCAGGATTTGGTGATGACCAAGGATGATCACCTGGTTGTCCTGCATGACCACTATCTTGACCGCGTAACCGATGTTGCTGAGCGCTTCCCGGATCGTGCGCGTAAAGATGGGCGTTACTATGCCATCGACTTTACGCTGGATGAGATCAAATCGCTGAAATTTACCGAAGGTTTCGATATCGAAAATGGCAAAAAGGTACAGACATATCCAGGGCGTTTCCCGATGGGTAAATCTGATTTCCGTGTGCACACTTTCGAAGAAGAAATTGAGTTTGTTCAGGGATTAAATCATTCAACTGGCAAAAACATCGGCATTTACCCGGAAATGAAAGCGCCGTGGTTCCATCACCAGGAAGGGAAGGACATCGCCGCTAAGACGCTGGAAGTGCTGAAAAAGTACGGGTACACCGGTAAACAAGACAATGTCTATCTGCAGTGCTTTGATGTTGCGGAGTTAAAACGCATCAAAAATGAACTGGAACCGAAGATGGGGATGGATCTCAATCTGGTGCAGTTGATTGCGTACACTGACTGGAATGAAACTCAGGAGAAAAAACCAGACGGCAGTTGGGTAAATTACAACTACGACTGGATGTTCAAACCGGGTGCCATGAAGCAGGTGGCGGAGTATGCGGATGGCATTGGGCCGGACTACCATATGTTGGTTGATGAGAAGTCCAGTAAGGGCAATATCTCATTAACGGGTATGGTACAGGACGCGCACCAGAACAAGATGGTGGTGCATCCATATACTGTTCGTGCCGATCAGTTGCCGGATTATGCAACGGATGTAAACCAGCTGTATGACGTGTTGTACAACAAGGCGGGCGTTGACGGGCTGTTCACCGACTTCCCCGACAAAGCGGTAAAATTCCTGCATAAAGAGTAACGGCAGAAGGCCTGCGATGAACGTATTCTCGCAGGCCTTATTTGTGAAGCGTGAGCAGATTGCTAGATGAGGCCGTCAGCAGTCAACGATTCCATATATGCCTGCAGTAGAAATAAAGGGCTGCCGTCTACCGGCGGCTCTTTTGCCAATAACGATATTTGTCGATAAAACGTTGGCTCCAGCGCTACAGAGCGAATTTCCCCGCCAACTGCCTTCAGCGTGAGTTCCGGTAGTAATGCAATCCCCAGCCCCTGGCGAATAAAACTCATTGCGGTATCCGGATGGTTAAATTCGTATTTAATAACTGGCTCAATCCCTTTTTCTTTAAACAATGTCATGATGCTTAATTCATAGCGGCCTTTACTGATAATCAGCGGTTCTCCCATCAGTTCTTCCAGCGAAACGGTGGTGTTGGCTGCCAGCGGGTGGCTTTCGGGGACCACTACGGTGAATCTGTCACGAATGACAGGTACGCAATACATATTGCTGACCGGGAAGTGTACAAAGCCTGCATCAATGCTCCCATTGCGGAGTGAATCCACTATCTCGTTGCTGTTCTCTTCGTAGGGTATGATTTTGATAGTAGGGTGCTGATGCTCAAAGTAGCGGATGATGCCGGGTAAAATGCAGGCGCAGGCACTGGGAAAACAGCCAATATGCAGGGTACGAATTGGGTTTTGCTTCTCCTGCTCGGCAATCTCTTTGACCGCGTGCGTTTGCACGATAATCTCACGAAGGTGTGGGATAAGCCGGGAACCTGCTGGTGTTAGCTGAATATCTTTTCGACGCTCACGGATTAAAATATCGATGCCCAGCTCTTCTTCAAGCGCTGAAATAGCCTGACTCACTGCCGATTGGGTCATATAGAGCCGCTTGCTGGCTTCGGTGAAACCACCGTACTCAAGAACGGCAAGCAGGGCGTGGATCTGTGTTAGCGTCATTAGTTATCTCTAATTAATATAATTAAAATGATTAATTTCTCTAATATCATAGGCCTGTTTATACTTGCTTTCTACATTCAGTACCCAAAATAATTGGCGTAGCCAACACGTAAGCAACGTGAAGTATGACGGGTATAAATCACATTTTGACGCACCTGTCCGTGGTTCAGTTGAGCTGAGCGTTGCCTGCGTGCGCCGTCTGAACAGGTTGTCGAAAATGAAAGAAAAACTGTGGACGAAGGATTTTTGGGCAATAACAATTATC
Source organism: Citrobacter sp. Igbk 17 (assembly GCF_028069775.1). NCBI lineage: Bacteria > Pseudomonadati > Pseudomonadota > Gammaproteobacteria > Enterobacterales > Enterobacteriaceae > Citrobacter > Citrobacter sp. Igbk 17. Next base: position 18,709 of record NZ_JANEWI010000036.1, read on the forward strand.
AGCTTTATTATCTTTTTTGTTTTTTATGTCCTGCTGACCCTGCTTCCGATCTATATTTCGGATCGCCTGCATGCGACTCCTGATAAGGCCGGTTTATTAGTCACGTTCTTTTTGGGCGCAGCCATTCTTGTTCGTCCTTTTGCCGGGCAGTGGGTGGGAAAATATTCGAATAAAACGATTCTGGTGCTCTCTTCTCTGGCCTTTTTGGTGGTCACTGCGCTGTATCCGGTTTGCCATTCAATTGAATCACTCCTGCTGATTCGGGTGCTTCATGGTGTAACGTTTGGCGTTATAACCACGGTAAAAGGAACGATTTCCGCGCGGTTGATACCGGCCTCCCGACGTGGGGAGGGCATCAGTTTTTTCTCGTTAGCCATGGGATTGGCGATGGTGGTTGGGCCATGGGTCGGGCTGAACATGGCGCGTTGGGAAGCATACACCGCCGCATTCTGGCTGTGCACGGCCGTGGCGGCGCTGGGGATTGTGCTGTCACTGATTGTCGCCGTACCGCCAGTGATTCGTCACGCTGATGGATCTAAACCGAAGCTGGGTTTTGCAGCCATGTTTGACCGCGCTGCGCTGCCTTTCGCGATGGTGACATTCTTTATGACCTTTTCCTATGCGGGTGTTTCAGCTTTCCTTGCATTGTATGCCCGCGAATTGGATTTGATGGCCGCTGCCAGTAATTTCCTGCTTTGCTACGCTATTTGCCTGATGGTCTGCCGAACTTTTACCGGCAATATCTGTGATAAAAAAGGGCCGAAATACGTGGTTTACCCGTGCTTACTGGCCTTCACCGTTGGGTTGGTGGCGCTGGGTTACACCAACGGGAGTATTATGATGATTCTGGCCGGTGGATTAATTGGTATCGGCTATGGCTCAGTGACGCCTGTGTTTCAGACACAAATTATTAGCTCGGTGGAGCCGCACAAAATCGGTGTTGCCAATTCGCTGTTTTTCAATGCAATGGATGCGGGAATGGCGATTGGTGCGTTCATTATGGGCATGATGGTTGAAGGTGTGGGGTATCGGGCGATTTACCTGGTTGGGGCTTTGCTGGTGGTGCTGGCCGGGGCGTTGTATATCATGCAGATGAAAAAACGCGGCGACGTGGTACTGGTCTCCGCGCATGAAGTCCACTAAGCACTACATTTCAATCTCAATATCCCCGTTTGCCCGGCAACAGCAGGGCAATATCTCGCCCGGCTGAATAAACGCCAGAGGTTCTGCAATCCAGTCAACCTGTCCCGCCACCAGGCGGGTACGGCAAGAACCGCAGTAACCTTCACGGCACTGATACTCGACTTCAACGTTGTGCGATTCGAGCGCGGCGAGCAGGGAAGGATGTTCATCCTGGCACAGCAGTTGTGTGCCAGAGATGCGCAGAGTAACGCGGCCCATCAGAGCTGGAAATTACTCAGGTCGTCGGTATCAACTTCGGCGTCGATTTGGCCGACCAGGTAAGAGCTGACTTCCACTTCCTGCGGTGCAACCTGGACGTTATCGGATACCAGCCAGGTATTGATCCACGGGATCGGGTTAGAGCGTGTCTGGAATGGCAGATCAAGGCCAACAGCCTGCATACGGATATTGGTGATGTACTCAACGTACTGGCACAGGATATCTTTGTTCAGACCGATCATCGAACCGTCACGGAACAGATAATCTGCCCACTCTTTTTCCTGCAGCGCGGCCTGTACAAACAGGTCATAGCACTCTTGTTTACACTCTTCGGCAATTTCGGCCATCTCTGGATCGTCGACACCGCTGCGCAGCAGGTTCAGCATATGCTGGGTGCCGGTCAGATGCAGGGCTTCATCACGGGCAATCAGACGAATGATTTTTGCATTGCCTTCCATCAGTTCACGTTCCGCAAAAGCGAAAGAGCAGGCAAAGCTGACGTAGAAGCGAATAGCTTCCAGCGCGTTAACGCTCATCAGGCACAGATACAGTTTTTTCTTCAGTTCACGCAGATTGACGACAACCGTTTTACCATTGACCGTATGCGAGCCTTCGCCCAGCAGATGCCAGTAGCTGGTCATCTCGATCAACTCATCGTAGTAGCTGGAAATACCTTCCGCGCGTTTCTGGATCTGTTCGTTGGTGACGATATCGTCGAACACCACCGCGGGATCGTTAACGATATTACGGATGATATGGGTATAAGAGCGGGAGTGGATAGTCTCGGAAAATGCCCACGTTTCCACCCAGGTTTCCAACTCAGGGATAGAAATCAGCGGCAGAAGTGCCACGTTCGGGCTACGCCCCTGAATAGAGTCCAGCAGCGTCTGATACTTCAGGTTGCTGATAAAAATATGTTTTTCATGTTCCGGCAGTGCCTGGAAGTCAATGCGGTCACGTGAAACGTCGACTTCTTCCGGACGCCAGAAGAAAGAGAGTTGTTTTTCGATCAGTTTTTCGAAGATGTCATATTTTTGCTGGTCGTAGCGGGCGACGTTCACCGGCTGGCCGAAAAACATCGGTTCCAGAAGCTGGTCATTTTTCGTCTGTGAAAAAGTGGTGTATGCCATTGATGTGAATCCTTTGTGGGATGTGCGCCGGAGGCGGTGCAAGCACCTTTCCGGCCTACAAACCGTGCAATCGTAGGCCGGGTAAGCGTAGCGCCACCCGGCATCATTCATCAGATCTTACATGCGCCGCTTTCGCAGCCATCATCCTGAATGGATGGCACCAGATCGTCCTGAGAATCTTCCGCACCGTCGCGGGTGTTCTGATAATACAGCGTTTTGACACCAAATTTGTAGGCGGTGAGCAGGTCTTTCAGTAACTGCTGCATCGGCACTTTTCCTGATGGGAAGCGTGACGGATCGTAGTTGGTGTTGGCAGAAATCGACTGATCGATAAATTTCTGCATGATCCCTACCAGTTGCAGATACCCGTCATTGTTCGGCATCTCCCACAGCAGTTCGTACGCGTCGTGCAGGTGTTCGTAGTCCGGCACAACCTGACGCAGAATGCCATCTTTGGATGCTTTAATGCTCACGTAGCCGCGCGGCGGTTCAATGCCGTTAGTGGCGTTGGAGATCTGCGAAGAGGTCTCCGACGGCATCAGCGCAGAAAGCGTGGAGTTACGCAGACCGTGGGTCTTAATGGACTCACGCAGTTGCTCCCAATCCAGGTGCAACGGCTCGCTGGCAATGGCATCCAGATCTTTCTTATAGGTATCGATCGGCAAAATACCCTGTGCATAGGTGGTTTCGTTGAACCACGGGCATGCGCCTTGCTCTTTTGCCAGTTCGTTAGAGGCTTTCAGCAGGTAATACTGAATGGCTTCAAAGGTTTTGTGGGTCAGGTTATTTGCGCTGCCGTCAGAGTAACGCTTACCGTTTTTCGCCAGCCAGTAGGCGTAGTTGATCACGCCAATACCCAGCGTACGACGGCCCATGGCACCACGTTTAGCGGCCGGAATTGGATAATCCTGGTAATCCAGCAGCGCATCGAGAGCACGCACAGCCAGTACGGCCAGTTCTTCCAGCTCATCCAGGCTGTCGATAGCACCAAGGTTGAATGCGGATAACGTACACAGTGCGATTTCACCGTTTTCGTCGTTCACATCGGTCAACGGTTTGGTCGGCAGTGCGATTTCCAGACACAGGTTGGACTGGCGTACCGGTGCGACAGCCGGATCAAACGGGCTGTGGGTGTTGCAGTGGTCAACGTTCTGAATGTAGATACGACCAGTTGAAGCACGTTCCTGCATCATCAGCGAGAATAGCTCAACCGCTTTCACGCGCTGTTTGCGGATGCTGTCGTCGTTTTCATATTTTGTGTACAGGCGTTCAAACTCGTCCTGATCGGCGAAGAATGCGTCGTACAGACCTGGAACATCGGACGGGCTGAACAGGGTGATGTCACCGCCTTTCAGCAGGCGCGTATACATCAGCTTGTTGATTTGCACACCGTAGTCCATATGACGGACGCGGTTGCCTTCTACGCCACGGTTGTTTTTCAGCACCAAAAGGCTTTCCACTTCCAGATGCCACATCGGGTAGAACAGCGTGGCGGCACCGCCACGAACACCGCCCTGAGAGCAGGATTTCACCGCTGTCTGGAAGTGTTTATAGAATGGGATACAGCCCGTGTGGAACGCCTCACCGCCGCGAATCGGGCTACCCAGCGCACGAATGCGACCCGCGTTGATACCAATGCCAGCACGTTGAGAAACGTATTTTACAATCGCGCTGGACGTGGCGTTAATCGAATCCAGGCTGTCGCCACACTCGATCAGTACACAGGAACTGAACTGGCGGGTAGGGGTGCGCACGCCGGACATGATTGGTGTCGGCAGCGAAATTTTAAACGTAGAAACGGCGTCGTAGAAACGTTTAACGTATTCCAGACGGGTTTCACGCGGGTAGTTAGAAAACAGGCAGGCCGCGACCAGAATGTAGAGGAACTGTGCGCTTTCATAAATCTCACCGGTCACACGGTTTTGCACCAGATATTTGCCCTCTAACTGCTTTACCGCAGCATAAGAGAAGGTCATATCACGGTCGTGCTCGATGAACGAGTCCATCTGCTTGAACTCTTCTTCCGTGTAGTCTTCCAGCAGATGATTGTCGTATTTACCCATTCCAACCATTTTCACGACATGGTCGAACAGTTTTGGCGGCTCAAACTCACCGTAGGCTTTTTTACGCAGGTGGAAAATTGCCAGGCGAGCAGCCAGGTACTGATAATCCGGCGCGTCGCGGGAGATCAGGTCCGCAGCAGCTTTGATGATTGTTTCATGGATATCGGAAGTCTTGATACCGTCATAAAACTGAATGTGGGAGCGCAACTCGACCTGTGAAATCGATACGTTATTCAGTCCTTCTGCCGCCCAATCCAGAACTCGATGGATTTTGTCGAGATTGATGCGCTCTGTACTACCATCACGCTTTGTCACCAGCAGACTCTGATTCATGTGGTTTTTTACCTGTCCGTGAAAGAAAAAATATCCCCCATATTATCCACAGTGCCACGTTGTGACTAAGTCTGTGGATAAATACTATATGTAGGGGTTGTTTGATAAAATAGACGCTATATGGTGAGTATTCTAGTAGGGATTCTTTTCAGCACAAGAGTTGATTTTGAGGTTAAATTGAGGTTGCAAAAGGGTAAGAATCGCTAAGTGCGCGTCTTATAAGGCCTGGCGGGGATGTCAATAATTGAGAAAAAAAATAGAAAATTTGATCGAGTGCTGATTTCTTCATCTAAGGCAAAGAAAGTTCTTATGATCTGGCACAAAAATTGCCCTAAGGCACCTACTCAGGATGAGTAGGTGATGCGTAATCACGTAGGCCTGATAAGCGAAGCGCCATCAGGCATTGACGTTCGGTGTCGTGCCGGATGGCGGCGCTGGCGCGCTTTATCCGGCCTACAATTCAGCGCCATCAGGCCATGAGCGCCGGTTTATTCGCTTTTGGCGGTGGTATGCACCATATAGTTCACATCCACGCCGGGGCCCAGTTTGAAGGTGTTGGTGATGGGGTTGTAATGCAGACCGGTCATGTGACGTTCCTTCAACACCGTCTGGTCAACCCACTGTAACAATTCAGCCGGCTTAATAAATTTTTTCACATCGTGTGTACCTTTAGGCACCATGCGCAGAATATATTCCGCGCCGACCACGGCCATCAACCAGGACTTACCGTTACGGTTGAGCGTGGAGAAAAACACTTCGCCGCCGGGTTTGACCAGTTTGGCGCAGGCTCTGACCACAGACTGCGGGTCCGGTACGTGTTCCAGCATTTCCATACAGGTGACGACGTCATACTGGTGCGCATATTTCTCGGCGTGTTCTTCGACTGTCTCTTGCACATACTCAACATGTATGCCGCTTTCCAGCGCATGCAGTTTTGCCACCTGTAAGGGTTCAAACCCCATATCCAGGCCGGTGACCGTTGCGCCTTCACGCGCCATACTTTCTGCCAGAATCCCGCCGCCGCAGCCGACGTCGAGTACCTTTTTACCAAACAGACCACCTGACCGCTCGGCAATATAGCCCAGACGCAGCGGGTTTATGCGGTGCAGAGGCTTAAATTCACCCTCAAGATCCCACCAGCGTGACGCGACTGCTTCAAACTTGGCAATTTCTTCATGGTCAACGTTGTGAGTTACCGGCGGTTTTTCGGCATTCATTGGGGCTTCTACTCCTAAATTTGCAATGCAAACGAGTATATCAGCCTGACGGGATGAATAAAGCCTCCGTCTGGGGGAATCCATTTACCTGAATCTGCACGGGTGTGTTATAATTTGCGACCTTTGAATCCGGGATACAGTAGAGGGATAGCGGTTAGATGAGCGACCTTGCGAGAGAAATTACACCGGTCAACATTGAGGAAGAGCTGAAGAGCTCCTATCTGGATTATGCGATGTCGGTCATTGTTGGCCGTGCGCTGCCGGACGTCCGAGATGGCCTGAAGCCGGTACACCGTCGCGTACTTTACGCCATGAACGTATTGGGCAACGACTGGAATAAAGCCTATAAAAAATCTGCCCGTGTCGTTGGTGACGTAATCGGTAAATACCACCCTCATGGTGATACCGCCGTTTACGACACCATTGTTCGTATGGCGCAGCCATTCTCCTTGCGTTACATGCTGGTGGATGGTCAGGGTAACTTTGGTTCTGTCGATGGCGACTCCGCAGCTGCGATGCGTTATACGGAAATCCGTATGTCGAAAATCGCCCACGAGCTGATGGCTGACCTGGAAAAAGAAACGGTTGATTTCGTCGATAACTACGACGGCACCGAACGCATTCCAGACGTCATGCCAACCAAAATTCCTAACCTGCTGGTGAACGGTTCGTCCGGTATCGCGGTAGGTATGGCAACCAACATTCCGCCGCACAACCTGACGGAAGTGATCAACGGCTGTCTGGCATATATTGACGATGAAGACATCAGCATTGAAGGGCTGATGGAACATATTCCGGGTCCGGACTTCCCGACCGCAGCGATCATCAATGGTCGTCGTGGTATCGAAGAAGCTTACCGTACCGGTCGCGGCAAGGTATACATTCGCGCACGTGCAGAAGTCGAAGCTGACGCGAAAACTGGCCGTGAGACCATCATCGTGCATGAAATTCCGTATCAGGTGAACAAAGCACGCCTGATCGAGAAAATCGCCGAGCTGGTAAAAGACAAACGCGTTGAAGGTATCAGCGCACTGCGTGACGAGTCTGACAAAGACGGTATGCGCATCGTGATTGAAGTGAAACGCGACGCGGTTGGGGAAGTGGTGCTGAATAACCTCTACTCCCAGACCCAACTGCAGGTTTCTTTCGGTATCAACATGGTTGCGCTGCACCATGGTCAGCCGAAGATCATGAACCTGAAAGATATTATCGCTGCGTTTGTTCGTCACCGTCGTGAAGTGGTTACCCGCCGTACTATTTTTGAACTGCGTAAAGCCCGTGACCGTGCGCACATCCTCGAAGCGCTGGCGATTGCTCTCGCCAACATCGATCCGATCATCGAACTGATCCGTCGTGCACCGACCCCAGCTGAAGCGAAAGCGGCACTGGTTGCGCGTTCCTGGGAACTGGGTAACGTCTCTGCCATGCTGGAACGTGCGGGTGATGACGCTGCGCGTCCTGAATGGCTGGAACCTGAGTTTGGCGTGCGTGATGGTCAGTACTTCCTGACTGAACAGCAGGCCCAGGCGATTCTGGATCTGCGCTTGCAGAAACTGACCGGCCTTGAGCATGAAAAACTGCTCGACGAATACAAAGAGCTGCTGGAGCAGATTGCTGAACTGCTGCACATTCTGGGCAGTGCCGATCGTCTGATGGAAGTTATCCGTGAGGAGATGGAGCTGATTCGTGAGCAGTTCGGCGACGCACGTCGTACTGAAATCACCGCGAACAGCGCTGACATCAACATCGAAGATCTGATTAGCCAGGAAGATGTTGTCGTAACCTTGTCTCACCAGGGCTATGTGAAATATCAACCGTTAACCGATTACGAAGCGCAGCGTCGTGGCGGGAAAGGTAAATCAGCAGCACGTATTAAAGAAGAAGACTTTATCGACCGCCTGCTGGTGGCCAATACTCACGACACGATCCTCTGCTTCTCCAGCCGTGGTCGTTTGTACTGGATGAAAGTTTATCAGCTACCGGAAGCGAGCCGTGGCGCGCGTGGACGTCCAATCGTCAATCTGCTGCCGCTGGAAGCCAACGAACGCATCACCGCAATTCTGCCGGTACGCGAGTACGAAGAGGGTGTGAACGTCTTCATGGCGACCGCCAGCGGTACGGTGAAGAAAACGGCGCTGACCGAGTTCAGCCGTCCGCGTTCTGCCGGTATTATTGCGGTTAACCTCAATGATGGTGATGAGCTGATTGGCGTCGATCTGACCTCAGGTTCTGATGAAGTCATGCTGTTCTCTGCTGCCGGTAAAGTGGTGCGCTTTAAAGAAGATGCCGTTCGTGCGATGGGTCGTACCGCGACCGGTGTACGCGGTATCAAGCTGGCAGGAGAAGATAAAGTTGTTTCTCTGATTGTTCCGCGCGGTGAAGGCGCTATTCTGACCGTAACGCAGAACGGCTACGGTAAGCGTACCGCGGCAGAAGAGTATCCGACCAAGTCTCGTGCGACGCAGGGCGTTATCTCCATCAAGGTTACCGAGCGCAACGGCTCTGTTGTCGGCGCGGTACAGGTTGAAGATACCGACCAGATCATGATGATCACCGATGCCGGTACGCTGGTGCGTACTCGCGTGTCGGAAATCAGCGTGGTTGGGCGTAACACCCAGGGCGTGATCCTCATCCGCACGGCGGAAGATGAAAACGTCGTCGGTCTGCAACGTGTTGCTGAACCGGTTGATGATGAAGAACTTGACTCCATCGACGGTAGTGCTGCGGAAGGGGACGATGATATCGCTCCTGAAGCTGAGAGCGACGATGATGCGGCAGATGACGCAGAAGAGTAATTAAGTTGTAATGAGAAGGGCCGGAGAAATCCGGCCCTTTTTTTTAGTTCATCCGCTCCACGATCATTGCTATACCCTGGCCGCCGCCGATACACAGCGTTGCCAGACCGAGCGTTTTATCCCGTGCCTGTAACGCGTGCAGCAATGTGACCAGAATACGCGCGCCGCTGGCGCCGATAGGGTGGCCCAGCGCAATCGCCCCACCGTTAACGTTGACCTTTTGCGCATCAAACCCCAGTGTTTTACCCACGGCAAGAAACTGTGCGGCAAATGCTTCGTTAGCTTCGATAAGGTCGATATCCGACAGTTGCAGCCCGCTCAGTTGTAACGCTTTTTGCGTGGCCGGAACGGGTCCCATGCCCATCATCGCCGGGGCGACGCCGCCGCTGGCCCAGGCTTTGATTCTCGCCAGCGGCTTTAGCCCAGCAGCCAGCGCTGCCGACTCTTCCATTACCACCAGCGCGGCAGCACCGTCGTTAATCCCTGAGGCGTTGCCAGCGGTAACAGTGCCGGCTTTGTCGAAGGCCGGACGCAATGCGGCAAGACCTTCCGCCGTGGAGTCAGCCTTGGGAAACTCATCGCGTTCAAAAATGAGGGTTTTCTTACGTGATTGTACGCTGACGGGGACAATTTCGGCCTGAAAAGCGCCGGACTCTATTGCGGCAACGGCTTTCTGCTGTGATAACAGTGCCAGTTCATCCTGCATTTCGCGGCTGATGCCGTACTCTTTAGCGACGTTCTCGGCGGTAATCCCCATATGGTATCCATGCTCGGCGCAGATCAGGCCGTCGCGCAGAATAACGTCTGACAATTGCCCATCACCAAGACGATATCCCCAGCGTGCTTTTGCGTCTAACAGGTAGGGGGCCTGGCTCATGTTTTCCATCCCTCCCGCCACGATAGCCTGAGCTTGTCCTGCTTTGATTGCGAGGGCGGCGAGCGCCACGCTTTTCAGGCCCGAGCCACACACTTTGTTGACAGTGAAGCCGCAAACCGTGTCGGAAAGACCGCTTCTTAGCAACGCCTGACGCGCCGGATTCTGCCCCAGACCAGCCTGCAGTACGTTACCCATAATCACTTCTTCAACCTGCTGCGGATCAAGATGAGCGCGCTCAATTGCCGCTTTTATCACGGTTGATCCCAGCTCGATAGCGCTGGTGGTCGCCAGTGCGCCATTAAAGCTACCGATTGCGGTACGTGCCGCGCTGACAATGACACAGTTTTTCATTTTTCTGTTCCTTTATGTAAGTAATGGCTGTCAGAACAAGGTCAATCCAATGACAAAAATGACGCCTGAGAAGAGCAGGGCGGTGATGCAATACCCCATGATGTCGCGCACCCCCAATCCGGCGATAGCCAATGCAGGTAGCGCCCAGAACGGCTGCGCCATATTCATCCACTGCTCGCCATAGGCGATAGCCATTACTGACTTACCGAGATCGGCACCAAGGGCCTGAGCGGCTGGCATGACGAACGGTCCCTGAATAACCCAATGGCCACCGCCAGACGGCACGGCAAAGTTAATCAGTGCTGAACTGAAGAAGGTCATCAGCGGGAAGGTGTCTTTGTTGGCGACGTTGATGAAGAACTCGGTAATCAATCCACCGAGGCCAGAGTGTTCCATCATCAACTGAATACCGGCGTAGAAGGGGAACTGCACCAGGATGCCGGCGGTGCTACGCGCGGCTGCGCTAACGGCACGCATATAGGCCATAGGCGTTTTATGCAGCAGCAGACCGGCAATCATAAACATCAGGTTGACGGTGTTGATGGTGATGTTGAAGCCTTTCTCAGTGAAATAGATAGCCAGATAAGCAATCCCTAATGCCCCAATGATCAGGGCCAGAATGCGGCTCTCTTCCAGTTTTTCCGATGGTGGGGCGTCGGGTGGCAGTTTTTTCTGGAAATCAGCTTCTTCCAGTAACAGCTTCGGATCGATACTTACCACATCAGAAGGTTTTGGCGTCATCATGCGTGTGATGAACGGCATCACGACGATCAGTGCCACGGTGATGAAGATGTTGAAACCGGTAAACAGCGTGTCTGCGACCGGAATTAACCCTGCGACGTGTTCAACCGGGTTGCCTGGTGTTGCCGCCAGCAATGGCATTGAACCGGAGAAGCCACCCCCCCAGGTGAGAAAACCGATGTAGGCACAAGCAATCAGCAGGGGGTAGTCGGAGCCGGGTACCCGGCGTGCGACTTCACGGGCAAACATCGCCCCCACTACCAGACCAAAACCCCAGTTGATGACACAGGCGACTGAACCGAAAAACGTTACCAGCATGACACCCTGAGCGGGGGTTTTGGCGGCAGAGGCCGCCGTACGCAGCAGACTTTTCACCGGTCCTGAGCTGGCTAACGCGTGGCCTGTGACGATGATCAGCGCCATCTGCATGCCGAAAGCCAGCAGATTCCAGAAACCATCACCCCAGAATTTCACCATGCTGACGGGTGTTTGTGGCGTTAGCCACAGCGCGATGCCGAAGGTCAACAGCGTTAGCAGCATGGCGAAAATCAGCGGGTCAGGCAGCCAGCGGCTGACCACGCGCGTCATAAAACGAGCAATGCGGCCGATCATGCATCACCTCGCAGGATAATCAGCTCGGCGGCGACATCAAACTGCGCTTCGGTTTTTTCACGCAGCGTGGCGATATCGCATCCTTCCGCGATTTCCGTAAGCCACATTTTTCCGTCAATGAAGCGGAAAACAGCGAGTTCGGTCACCAGCATATGCACCGCATGTTGTGCCGTCAGCGGCATGGTGCAATGTCGGAGGATCTTCGCTGAGCCGTCTTTTGCACAATGCTCCATCGCGATAATCACTTTGCGCGCGCCGGTCACCAGATCCATCGCCCCTCCCATGCCGGGAACCATTTTTCCGGGAACCACCCAGTTGGCGAGGTTGGCTTGTTCATCGACCTGTAACCCACCGAGCACGCAGGCATCGACATGGCCGCCGCGAATTAACGCAAACGACATGGCGCTATCAAACATGGCCGCGCCTGGTAAAATCCCGCACGGTTGCCCACCGGCGTTTACCAGGTCTGGATGCGCGGTCGTGACCGGGCCCAGACCGAGAAAACCATTTTCTGACTGCAATGTGATATGAATGTCAGCGGGCAGGTAGTTGGCAACCATCGTCGGCAGACCAATCCCCAGGTTGACGACATCCCCATCGTGAAGCTCAAGCGCCACACGGCGCGCAATACGTTGTTTAGCATCCATGATTAGCTCTCCTGTGGCATGACGATATGGTCGATAACGGCACCGGGGGTAACGATCTGGTCTGGCTGGAGTTCACCGATCCCGACCATTTCATCCGGTTCAACCAGTGTGATGTCGGCGGCGAGGGCAATCAGTGGGTTAAAATTACGGGCGCTAAGTTGATAGGTCAGGTTGCCAAGCGTGTCGGCGCGGTGTGCGCGGATCAGCGCCAGATCGGCACGCAATGGACGTTCGAGCAACCAGACTCTGCCATCGAGCGTCATGGTCTGCTTGCCATCTTCCACTACGGTGCCGACGCCGGTTGGTGTGAGAAAACCGCCAAGGCCTGCGCCACCGCAGCGAATTTGCTCAATCAGAGTGCCTTGTGGCACCAGTTGTACGTCCATCTCGCCGGCAATCATGCGGCGACCGGTTTCAGGGTTGGTGCCAATGTGCGAGGCAATCACTTTGCTCACGCGGCCGTTGACGATTAAGGGGCCGATACCGGTATCGACAAATGCGGTATCGTTGGCAATTAACGTCAAATCCCTGACGCCAGATTCAAGTAAGGCTTCGACAAGGCGAGGTGGCGTGCCAACCCCCATAAAACCGCCGACCATGATGGTCATGCCGTCACGAAAGAAGCTCGTTGCGTCTTGTAAAGTAATCAGTTTTGTTTTCATTATGTTTCCCTTTTGCATACTCCATTTTGGGTACGCTCAGGGAATTGCAAGCCGGGTGCCAGAATGACAAATAGCGAAATTATTTTTTAATTATTTGAATTTTATGATTTATTTTTTATTGGCTGGTGAGGGGAAGGGGGAGTTGCTATGCAGAGTTTTGCGCAGTGTGCAAAATTCTGCATAGCAAATTTAGGTATCAGGAGCCTGACGGGTCAATACCATACTCTTGCAATTTGTACATCAGAGCGCGCCGACTGATCCCCAGCATTAGCGCGGTACGGGTGCGGTTGCCATCCTGATTGTCGAGCACCTCAAGGATGATGCGTTTTTCCTCACGCTTAATTTCTTCCTTCAGATTGCGTTCTCCGGTCTGAACTGCTTTTACCTCTGTTACGGTACTGACAGGCGATCGGAACTGCGCAGGCAGGTCTTCGGCAAAAATCACCGCACCGGTATTCATGACCACCGCGCGTTCGATGACGTTAGACAGTTCACGAATGTTCCCTGGCCATGGCCAGGCGGTAAGCATGGACATCGCCGTTGGATCGATCTCAATGATATCCCGCTGATTTTCTGAGCTAAATTTTTGTAAAAAGTGATTCGCTAACAGGGCGATGTCTTCGCGGCGTTCGCGTAACGGGGGAAGGGTCAGATGAATCACGTTAAGCCGATAAAACAGGTCTTCGCGGAACGTTCCTTCCTTCACCATTGTTTGCAGGCAGCGGTTGGTGGCGGCAACAATACGGATATCGACGCGGATAGTTTGGTGTCCGCCGATGCGCTCGAATTCTCTTTCCTGCAAAATACGCAGCAGTTTGGCCTGCAGAACCAGCGGCATTTCACCAATCTCGTCGAGCAGAAGCGTTCCCTTATGCGCGCGTTCGAACAGCCCCTGGCGTAGGGTTTGTGCACCGGTAAATGCCCCCTTTTCGTGGCCAAACAGTTCGCTTTCCAGTAAGGATTCCGGTAAGGCCGCACAGTTGATTTTGATAAAGGGGCCGTTGGCGCGTTTACTGTTGTAGTGGATGGCGCGGGCAATCAGCTCTTTTCCTGTGCCACTTTCGCCGCTAATCAGTACGTTCGCCTGTGAGAGGGCGATTTTTGCCGTGTCTTTACAAATATCCATCATCACCGGGCTGGTAGTCAGGATATGCCCCCATTGCCAACTGGTGCTTAGAGCCTGATGCAGATTGCGGATCTCCTGCTTCATTGCCTGAAGCTGTAGTGCGCGCTGAATGACCAGATTGAGCTCATCCAAATCAAAGGGTTTAATCACATAGTCAAACGCGCCGCTACGGAGAGCTTCTACTGCGGTCTCCACTTCGGCGTAGGCCGTCATCAGAATCACGGGGATCCGCGGCTGCTGGGCGCGCATGGCTTTCAGTGCATCAATACCGTCCATCTCTGGCATACGGATGTCCATCAGTACCACGTCAGGATGCGTATCAGCAAACAGAGTCAGCGCGGCTTTTCCATCGCTGGCGCAGTGCGTCTCATGCCCTTGCAGGGAAAACGCAGTGGCAAGCATACGGCGAACATTTTCTTCGTCATCAACGATGAGAATACGGTAGGTCGTTTTCATTCTGACGGATTTCCCTGCGGGTTAAGAGGTAAAATCAGGGTGAAGGTTGCGCCGCAGCCCGGCATACTTGTCACGTGGATATCCCCCTGATGTGCGTTGATTATGCGCTGGCTTAGCGCCAGTCCAAGACCCGTACCTGACGCTTTGGTCGTAAAGAAGGGGTCGAATATTTTCTTCTGAATGGCAATATCGATACCGTTGCCATTATCTTCAATCATCACCGCCTGCTGTGAGGCTGAATATTGCCAGGTGCGGATTCGAATTTCGCCCCGTGCGGCTATCGCCTGCACCGCATTGATTAAAATATTAAGGATCACCTGCTTGAGGAGTTCGCGATCGGCGACGATGGCGGGCAGGCTGGCATCTAATTCTGTGGTAAATGCGATTCGAGCCTGTAGGCCTGCGGTTTGCACGAGGATCAGCGTTTCTTCAATCAACGCATTGAGCCGTACCTGCTGCCACTGGCTTTGTCGCGGGCGAGAGAAATCCAACAGTTGCTGGATGACTTTATTGATTGAGTCAATTTCGTTCAGCACAACGGATAAATATTCCTGATGTTCTGGTAAAGACGTTTGTTGGCGGATGATCTGTACATAGCCACGGATTGCCGTCAGCGGGTTACGTACCTCATGCGCCACTCCAGCCATCAACTCGCCGAGCGTCGCGAGCCTTTCCGTTTGTGCCAGCCGGCGCTGTGTCTCTTTGCGGGCCGTTAAATCAGAGAAGATCACCAGAGCTCCGATTAGCTCGCCATGCGCGTTATGGATCCGGCTGGTGGTGACGCTTATTTCAATGGTGCGGTCGCGACCAGGAAAACTTACCTCCTGGGCGACATGTTCGGTGCCGTGCTCCAGTGTATCCAGTACCGGGCTGGAGAACTGAGTATCGGCAAAGAGGGTTGCATAGGGCTGCCCGACCAGTTCATGAAGCTGATAGCCAGTGATTTGCTCTGCCGCCGGGTTCATGGTGGTGACATCGCCCTGTCTGTCGATGGCAATGACGCCGTCTGCTGCGTTCTCAATAATCAGGTCATTAAGGGTTTTGGTTTCCCGAAGCGTTTGTGCCAGCGCATTGACGCTGCGGCTGATTTGTCCCAGTTCGCCGGGCAGTTCAGGCAGTCGGGCTGGTGTTTTTTGCGCCAGCGTGGAGAGCCCGTCGGTGATAATGTCGATATTCGCACTGAGACGGCGAGAGAAAAGCACAATCAACAGCAGGCTACTGATGAGTCCGGCAGCCAGCACGGCAATGATCCTGACGTCCATTTTCCAGGCTTGCTGGCGGATATCTTCCGTCAGTTCATTCGCCCAGATATAGCCAATAACTTCACCCTGCCGTTCGATGGGGATCATGGAGTTGAGGATGTCGCCACGAACCTGTCGTCCGGAAAAAACCACAGGTGCGTTGCTGCTCATCACTTCACGTCCGGGGTGATCGTCAGTGATGGTGATACCGACATTACTTTGATACAACGCAGAGGGGGCGTAGGTGATGATTGCATCCAGTGCCTTGTTGTAATACCCCGCGCCGATGCCAGGAAATGCCTGGGTGATCCGTTCGGTGATGGGGCCCAACTCAAGATTCAGCGCCCGAATGCGCGCTTCACGCGGTAAATCCGCGTAGTGGCTAAAGCTATCGCCCAGCGCACCGTTAAGCAGAGTGAGCACCGATGACAGTTTTTTCTCTTTTTCAGATAAGACTGCTGACCGACCTTCGGTTTCTACGATATAACCAATAGAAATCGTCGGCACAATGACCATCAGAATGGCCATCATGATCATTTGGTTGCGTAAACGTCGCGGGTATAAACGACGCGTCAGCCATCTCAGCTTGCGCATTCTCACATCCGTGCAGTGTTTTTTAGGCAAACGACGATTATCAGGGGTTAAGACAACGGTGTCAGAGCGGTGTATCATATTCCCGTAAAGAGAGGGCATTGCGACGCCGGACATTTACCGCTACCTTAACCACACTCTATTGATATCCTGAGGCGGAGCTTCGCCCCTTTGAAATACCTTGCTTCCGTTCATTCAACTCTAAAAGTCTCACGCTACCTGTTCAGAGCGCTGGCCTTACTGGTCTGGTGTCTGATTGCTTTTGTTTCGGTGTTCTACATTGTGAATGCGCTGCACCAGCGAGAGTCTGAGATCCGCCAGGAGTTTAATCTCAGCTCCGATCAGGCCCAACGCTACATTCAGCGTACTTCTGACGTGATAAAAGAGCTGAAATACATTGCTGAAAACCGGTTAACGGCAGAAAACGGCGTGATGTCATTGCGGGCACGGGATGATAAAACCGTGGTGCCGAATTTTGAACCGCTGTTTGCCGATTCCGACTGTGCGGTGATGGGTAATGCCTGGCGTGGCTCGCTGGAGTCATTAGCGTGGTTTATGCGCTACTGGCGCGACAATTTTTCAGCGGCTTATGATTTGAACCGCGTGTTCCTGATCGGCAGCGATAACCTCTGTATGGCCAATTTTGGTCTGCGGGATATGCCTGTCGAACGTGACGAGGCGCTGAAAGCGCTGCATGAGCGCATCATTAAGTATCGCAATGCCCCGCAGGAAGAAAACGGCAATAACCTGTTCTGGATAAGCCAGGGGCCACGTCCAGGGGTGGGGTATTTTTATGCGCTGACGCCGGTCTATCTTGCCAATCGTCTGCAGGCGTTGCTGGGTGTGGAACAGCCGATTCGCATGGAGAACTTCTTCACGCCGGGCAGTTTGCCGATGGGGGTGACCATCCTTGATGAAAATGGTCATGCGCTGATTTCACTCACCGGTCCTGAAGGCGCTATTAAGTCTGAACCGCGCTGGATGCAGGAGCGCTCGTGGTTTGGCTACACGCCGGGTTTTCGCAACCTGGTGTTGAAGAAAAACCTGCCGCCGTCATCGCTCAGTATTGTGTACTCCGTGCCGGTCGATCTGGTGCTGGAGCGGATACGCATGATGATCCTGAATGCGGTTCTGCTGAATGTGCTGGTAGGTGCGGCGTTGTTTATGCTGACGCGCATGTATGAGCGGCGTATTTTTATTCCAGCGGAAAGCGATGCCCAACGCCTGGAAGAGCATGAGCAGTTTAACCGTAAAATCGTGGCTTCTGCGCCGGTCGGTATTTGTATTCTGCGCACAATTGATGGCATTAACATTCTGAGCAACGAGCTGGCACATACCTATCTCAACATGCTGACGCATGAAGACAGGCAACGGCTGACGCAAATTATCTGCGGCCAGCAGGTTAATTTCGTCGATGTGCTGACCAGCAATAATACCAATCTGCAAATCAGCTTTGTGCATTCACGTTATCGCAATGAGAACGTAGCGATATGCGTCCTGGTCGATGTGAGTGCGCGTGTGAAAATGGAAGAGTCGTTACAGGAGATGGCGCAGGCGGCGGAACAGGCCAGCCAGTCAAAATCAATGTTCCTTGCGACGGTGAGTCATGAGCTACGCACGCCGCTGTATGGCATTATCGGTAACCTTGACCTGCTGCAAACGAAAGAACTGCCCAGCGGAGTGGATCGCCTGGTGACGGCGATGAATAACTCCTCCAGCCTGTTGTTGAAGATTATCAGCGATATTCTTGATTTCTCGAAAATTGAATCCGAACAGTTGAAGATTGAACCGCGCGAATTTTCACCGCGTGAAGTGATGAGCCATATTACGGCCAACTATCTGCCGCTGGTGGTACGCAAGCAACTGGGATTGTACTGTTTCATCGAACCGGATGTGCCCGTGGCATTAAATGGCGATCCGATGCGCTTACAGCAGGTCATTTCTAACCTGCTGAGTAATGCGATTAAATTTACTGATACCGGCTGTATTGTGCTGCATGTTCAGTGCAGCGGCGACTACCTCAGCATTCGTGTGCGTGATACTGGCGTGGGGATCCCGGCCAAAGAAGTCGTTCGTCTGTTCGATCCCTTCTTCCAGGTGGGGACGGGCGTGCAGCGTAATTTCCAGGGGACCGGGTTGGGTCTGGCTATCTGTGAGAAACTGATCAGCATGATGGACGGGGATATTTCCGTCGATTCTGAACCGGGGATGGGGAGCCAGTTTACGCTGCGGATACCGCTGTATGGTGCCCAGTACCCACAGAATAAGAGTGTGGATGGTCTTGCCAGCACTCGCTGCTGGCTGGCCGTGCGAAACGCGTCACTCTATCACTTTATCGAATCCAGCCTCACGCGTACCGGGATGACGGTGCTGCGTTATGAGGGACAGCAACCTGATGCAAATGATGTATTGATTGCTGATGATGTGCAGGATCAGGCATGGCAGGGAAGAGCCACGGTGATTTTCTGTCGTCGCCACATTGGTATTCCGCTGGAAAGAACGCCTGGGGAGTGGGTGCACAGCGTGGCATCACCGCACGAGTTGCCCGCGCTGCTGGCGCATATCTACAGCGTTGAACTGGGTAGTGAAGCGCTTTCCACCGCACTGCCAGCTCCAGACAAAGTGGGCGCCACAAACGATGACATGATGATTCTGGTGGTTGACGATCATCCGATTAACCGTCGTTTGTTGGCCGATCAGCTAGGATCGTTGGGGTATCAGTGCAAAACCGCCAACGACGGTGTGGACGCGCTCAATGTATTGAGTAAAAACCATATTGATATTGTGCTGAGCGACGTCAACATGCCGAATATGGATGGCTATCGTTTGACGCAGCGTATTCGCCAACTGGGGCTAACGCTGCCGGTGATTGGTGTGACGGCCAATGCTCTGGCGGAAGAGAAGCAGCGCTGTCTGGAGTCGGGAA
Source organism: Citrobacter sp. Igbk 17 (assembly GCF_028069775.1). Taxonomy (NCBI): domain Bacteria; kingdom Pseudomonadati; phylum Pseudomonadota; class Gammaproteobacteria; order Enterobacterales; family Enterobacteriaceae; genus Citrobacter; species Citrobacter sp. Igbk 17. Next base: position 37,878 of record NZ_JANEWI010000036.1, read on the forward strand.
TGGACAGCTGTTTGTCCAAGCCAGTGACGTTAGACGTGCTGAAGCAGACGTTGACTGTCTATGCGGAACGCGTGAGAAAAACGCGGGGATAAAAGAGGCTGGGTAGTGGTGTTTGCCTTATCCGGCCTACAGAACATACACAACGCTGTATTGTTCGTAGGCCAGATAAACGCGGTGCCTTCAGGCAGATGATATGAAAATGAATTACTCTTTGTCTGACGGGCTTAACGTCACGGATGACAGGTAATTCAGCAGGGCGATATCGTTTTCCACGCCGAGCTTCATCATTGCAGACTTTTTCTGGCTACTGATGGTTTTAATACTGCGATTGAGCTTCTTAGCGATTTCAGTCACCAGGAAACCTTCGGCAAACAGGCGCAGAACTTCACTTTCTTTCGGTGACAGGCGTTTGTCGCCATAGCCGCTGGCGCTGATTTTTTCCAGCAGGCGAGAGACACTTTCCGGGGTGAATTTCTTACCTTTTTGCAGCGCCGCCAGCGCTTTAGGCAGGTCAGTTGGCGCACCTTGTTTCAGCACGATCCCTTCAATGTCGAGATCCAATACCGCGCTCAGAATGGCCGGGTTGTTGTTCATGGTCAAAACGATGATCGACAGGCTCGGGAAATGGCGTTTGATATATTTAATTAACGTGATCCCATCACCATATTTATCTCCCGGCATTGAGAGATCGGTAATCAACACATGAGCATCTAATTTAGGCAAATTGTTGATCAGTGCAGTGGAGTCTTCAAATTCGCCGACAACGTTCACCCACTCGATTTGTTCAAGTGATTTACGAATACCGAACAGTACAATCGGATGGTCATCGGCAATAATTACGTTCATAGTGTTCATGTATTGGGCTACCTTGCTACAGCAAGCTCTTGACGTAAACGTCAATGTCGCTGATGTACTTTTCTATACCTGGAGCATCTTTCTCTTGAATAAGATGTTCCAGCGCTTCACATAACTGCTTGCCGGGTACCAGATTAAGCATGGCAAACACGCCTTTCAGGCGATGGGCCGTTTGGGCTAACGCAGCGAAATCGCTGGTTGCTGCCTCAGTATACAACCTCTTAACATCATCCGGTACTGTGTCTACAAAGAGTGCATAGTAACCACTGGCATGAAGTTCGGCGTTTTCATCACCGCCGAGGGGGAGTTCCTGGATCTCTTCTTGCGCCAGTTGTTCTTCTATTAGCTCCAGGACAGCTTCCTGCATAGCATTACTCATATTAAAGTTGACGCGCAGCTGACCGGGGCCAATTTTTCGCACGCCAGACTCATCATCGCTTAAAAGCAAGCCTGAGGCAGTAAGATTAGACGGATTATCAGTGATAAAGAGATCATATTCTTGACTATTCAGTCGCTCATCGGGGGTGATGCAGGTTGCTCCCCAGTTTTCCAGCTGACGCAATACAATGCTGCGTACGTCATTCGAGGTGACGTCAACCATCACGCAGACATCATCCAACAACCGTTCTTCATTATCAGCATGTTGGTCATGTAGCGGCATCTTAACATGGACGATATAACGCGTTCCAAGTTCTTCCCGCGCTTTAATATTCAGATGTCCACCCAGTTTGCGTGCGAGCTGATCGCACAACCAGAACGTGAGTGGATTCGCTTTGCCATATCGATCGCTCTGCGTGTCATTGATGAACGGGAAGTGCAGATTATCAATTTCATTCAGCGCGACGCCTTCCCCCGTATCCAGAATACGGAAGGTCAGACGCTCTGCCTCCGATTCATCCTGGTCGACATCCAGCGTAATTTTGCCAATCTGCGTCGTGGTCACGGCATATTGGATGAGCAGCAGCAAAATACGACGCAGGGCATCGCGGTCGCCGCGGCGCTCATCATTGGCGCTCAGGTGATTTTTAATCAGCAGCTGTAACCCTTTACGCTTGATGGCTGGCAGTACTTCAGGCACGACGTCGTCAATTAACGCCTGCACGGAAAACAGCGTTGATTCACTTTTCCAGTCATCGCTTTCCAGAAGATTGGCCAACTGAATCTCATCGACCATACGTACCAGCACGTCTGCCTGGTTTGCCAGTTTCTGGCTGTCGGGCGTATTGAGTGCAGCAGCATTTATGGCCAGCGTTTTGGCAGGATCTTTCAGTGCGCTACCAATGTTTTGCATAAAGGCGGCGCGAGCCTGTTGGTTTTTCTCATACAGTCGCTGCGCTTGTTTCAGCTTTTTATTGACCAGTACTTCGCGATCCTGGTCGCGAATGATAAAGATCTGCGTGCGGGCTGAGATCTGGCTGCGGAACAGCCTGATCTCATATAATTCATTATTGATTGTGGCCTGGATGACCCCCTGATGCTGCTCCGCCATACTGGTGATATTTTGCAGATTTAAATGTGGCAGCAGATGGTCGGCAGTTTTATTGCTGATAACCGTGCGGTTGGATTCCTGGTCGTGTACCAATAATCCCAGCGGCAGCAGCGAAACAATTTCTTCATTGATTGCGCGAAGCACCCGGAGTTCATTATTTGCGACAAGGTTTGGCGCCACTTCGTTTGAACGGGCAGGAAGGTGGCGGAAAGTGGTATAGCCAAACAGCGCCAGCGCCAGCAGAGCGATATTCAGTAACAACGGCAGCAGAATGCTTTGCAGCGTATCAAGCAGTAATGACCCAAAGGGAACCTGCCAGACCAGTCGCATATCCGTTGAATTTAGCGCTGAGGAGATCTCAATCTTGCTATTGTTAAAGTTGATGCTGACGCTGTCAGGCGACTCTTTTTCACTGAGATGCTCTGCCGTAGACGTGGCATCAGGCTCCAGGTGAAAGCTGTCCAACTGCATGCCCGGGGGGATCAAATCATTAATCGGCAGGTCAAACGCGACCACGGTTGCCAGATGCCCTGGCTGATTAAAGGTAGTGCGTAACGTGAAGTAATGGCCGTTTTGCCAGACCAGACGGCGAAGGGACGAGAAGCTTTCACGCTCATCGAGCGCATTGGCCTGTTGTAACATTTCAGCGCGGCGCGAATCGACAATGTTGCCAATTGTCGATTCTTTAAAGCCGGAAGTGAGATCTTTCAGCGGCAGCGTTGAGATAAGAATCAGGCTATTGTCCTGACCATTCAGATAATACATTGACCATGGGACATTCTCTGCGCCCCACAGTGTATCCAGATAGGTTGAGATACGTTGGGTCATTTCCAGCGTAGAACTGTCATGCGAGCCGAAAATCAGTGCTTCAGTCTTTCTACGGGGTTTTTCAAGATAGTAGACATCTTGCTTGAGTCGGGTTTCCTGTAACCCGTCGGCAGTCGATGAGTTGGCTGTCGCTGCAATATTGTCATAGATTTGCCAGGTCACGTATCGCCAGGTATCCACCCTTTTATGAATTGCGTGGGTGATATCGACAATCTGATAGCTCTTATCTTTTAGCCAGGTGTTGACCGCGCTCTGGACCATCACGCCCATCATCACCAACAGCACCACGATCAGTAATAAGAAGAAACGGGTAATACTTCCCGGAAGCAGGGAGAATCGGGTAGAAGCCGTTGTGTCAGACTGACTCATTCGTGTTTATGACCTGTTAAAACGACGCTAAAGATGAAGGGGCAGTATAAAGGGTAATGTATGAATTGCCATACTTACGCAACATCCGGTGAGCTGCATTTTTTATTGTTGTGTATCGTTGCCAGGCAGGCAATGAAAACGTGTACAGCCGGTCACTAACAGTACAAATAGAGGTATGAAACCTACAGATTTAGCATTAAATAACAAGAAATTATTTGCCTGATTTATAAGCGATGGTGAACAGGTGAGATAGTTAATAGTCGTTATAGTTTTTCATCGGTAGCACAGAACAGTGATGTTTGTGTAAAGAAGGGTAAAAAAAAACCGAACGCGGAGCATTCGGTTGAAATAGGGGTAAACAGACATTCATGAATGAATGACGGTAATAAATAAAGTTAATGATGATAGCGAGTCTATTTTAGTTGCGAGTGAAGATTTTTTTTTATCATTCAGTGCTATGGTTGTGTTTTGTACAAGTGATTGATGTATAGGTATTTTATAATGATTCTTGACTATTCGTGCTTATTTGCCCCATTTTCTTAATTAAAAAAAGTTCCCTTTTGTTAATATTTTGAAACATCTCCATAGATAAATGAAACATCTTTAAAGTATTAGTATCATATTCGTGTTGGATTATTCTGTGTTTTTGCGGAGAATGAAGTTGCCGACTGGTTAATGAGGGTTAGCCAGTGAGCAGTGGCATAAAAAAGCAATAAAGGCATATAACAGAGGGTTAATAACATGAAAGTTAAAGTACTGTCCCTCCTGGTACCGGCTCTGCTGGTAGCAGGCGCAGCAAATGCGGCTGAAATTTACAACAAAGACGGCAACAAATTAGATCTGTACGGTAAAGTCGACGGTCTGCACTATTTCTCTGATGACTCTACTAAAGATGGCGATCAGACCTATATGCGTATCGGCTTCAAAGGTGAAACCCAGGTAAACGACCAGCTGACCGGTTACGGCCAGTGGGAATACCAGATCATGGGTAACTCCTCTGAAAACGAAAACAACGCCTGGACGCGTGTCGCGTTTGCCGGTCTGAAATTCGCTGATGCAGGTTCTTTCGACTACGGTCGTAACTACGGCGTGGTTTATGACGTCACGTCCTGGACCGACGTCCTGCCGGAATTCGGCGGCGATACCTACGGTTCTGACAACTTCATGCAGCAGCGTGGTAACGGCTTTGCAACCTACCGTAACACTGATTTCTTCGGTCTGGTTGATGGTCTGAACTTTGCCCTGCAGTACCAGGGTAAAAACGGTAGTCCGGAAGGTGAAGGCATGACCGGCGTGACTGGCAACGGTCGTGACGCACTGAATCAGAACGGTGACGGCGTTGGCGGATCTATCACTTATGATATCGGCGCAGGCTTCTCCCTGGGTACCGCAGTTACCAGCTCCAAACGTACTGATGAGCAGAACAAGCTGAACTTCGGTACCGGCGATCGTGCTGAAACCTACACTGGCGGTCTGAAATACGACGCGAACAACGTCTACCTGGCAGCACAGTACACCCAGACCTACAACGCAACGCGTGCAGGCAAACTGGGCTGGGCAAACAAAGCGCAGAACTTCGAAGCTGTTGCTCAGTACCAGTTCGACTTCGGTCTGCGTCCGTCTGTGGCTTACCTGCAGTCCAAAGGTAAAGATCTGGACAGCGGCTACGGCGACCAGGATATCCTGAAATATGTTGATGTTGGTGCGACCTACTACTTCAACAAAAACATGTCTACCTATGTTGATTACAAAATCAACCTGCTGGATGACAACAACTTTACCCGTAATGCAGGTATCTCTACCGATGATATCGTAGCACTGGGTCTGGTTTACCAGTTCTAATCTGCATTTATTTCTATCAAAGGCCCTACGGGGCCTTTTTTAATGCCGTTTTTCTGACGTACAAACACTCTTTTTTGGTGTACTCTTGCGCCCGTTTTCATAAGGGTAATCACGTATGGATATGATTTTTTGCCGTGCAGCGCTCCTGGCTGTAACACTCTTTTTTGTCGGGTGCGATGAGGCCCCGAAATCAAACCAGACCCCGTCCTCAACCGCGACAGTCTTGGAAGGTAAAACCATGGGCACCTTCTGGCGGGTCAGTGTAGTTGGCCTGGATGACAAACGCGCCGGAGAGTTGCAGGCGAAGATCCAGACTCAGCTTGATGCTGATGATCAACTGCTTTCTACCTACAAGAACGATTCTGCGCTGATGCGTTTTAACCAGTCAAAAAGCCTGTCACCGTGGCCGGTGAATGATGCGCTGGCGGATATTGTGACATCGGCGTTACGTATTGGCGCAAAAACCGATGGGGCCATGGATATCACCGTCGGTCCGTTGGTGAATCTGTGGGGCTTTGGTCCACAGCAGCAACCGCTGCATACACCTACGCAGGCAAGAATTGATGCGGCAAAAGCGCAAACCGGGCTTGCACATCTGAAGGTGGTTAATGAGGCGCACCAGAATTATCTGCAGAAAGATCTGCCGGCGCTGTATGTTGATCTCTCCACCGTGGGGGAAGGGTATGCGGCTGACCATCTGGCGCGATTGATGAAACAGGAAGGGATCGCCCGCTATCTGGTTTCTGTTGGTGGTGCTCTGAACAGCCGTGGAATGAATGCCGAGGGGCAACCGTGGCGTGTAGCAATACAGAAACCAACCGATCGTGAAAACGCGGTACAGGCGATTGTCGATATCAATGGACATGGCATCAGCACCTCCGGTAGCTATCGCAACTATTACGAACTGGACGGTAAACGTCTGTCCCATGTCATCGATCCGCAAACCGGTCGTCCTATTGAACACAATCTGGTCTCTGTGACGGTGATTGCACCCACGGCGCTGGAGGCTGACGGGTGGGATACCGGGCTAATGGTGCTTGGCCCGGAAAAGGCCAAAGAAGTCGTGCGTCGCGAAGGGTTGGCGGTGTATATGATTGTTAAAGAAGGCGACGGGTTTAAAACCTGGATGTCGCCGCAATTTAAAAGCTTCCTGGTCAGCGAAAAAAATTAAAAAGCAAGATTGCGGGTTTTTATAACCCGCAATGCGGACACACTGAGGCTAAGCGCTATGCTTAACAAAGGAGTCCATCATGACAAATCTCTTACACATAACTGATGATGAACGCTGGCAGTCTGTGCTGGACCGTGACGCGGGTGCTGACGGTCAGTTTGTTTTTGCTGTTCAGACTACCGGCATTTTCTGTCGGCCGTCCTGTCGGGCAAAACATGCGCTGCGCAAAAATGTCAGTTTCTTCGCGGATGCAAAGCAGGCACAGGCGGCAGGGTTTCGTCCCTGCAAACGCTGCCAGCCGGACAAAGACAGCGCACAACAGCAGCGGCTGAACAAAATAGCCCACGCCTGTCAGTTACTGGAGCAGGAGTCCCCCCTCACACTGGAAGCTCTTGCGCAGCATGTTGCGATGAGCCCGTTTCACCTGCATCGCCTGTTCAAAGCAACCACCGGAATGACCCCAAAGGCCTGGCAACAGTCATGGCGTGCCCGTCGCCTGCGTGAGGCGCTGGCAAAAGGCGCACCGGTCACGCAGGCGATTCTTGACGCTGGATTCCCCGACAGCAGCAGCTATTACCGCAAAGCGGATCAGGCGTTAGGCATGACCGCCAGGCAATTTCGTCAAGGCGGCGGTAATGTTTCTGTGCGCTATACCCTCGCAGATTGCGCTCTGGGTCGCTGCCTGGTCGCGGAAAGTGAACGGGGTATCTGCGCGATCTTGCTGGGCGACGACGATGCTACGCTGATAGCAGAATTGCATGAACTGTTTCCGACAGCACGTGACGAGCCCGCCAATGCGGAGTTTCAACAACATGTGCGTGAGGTGATCGCCGTGATTAATACGCGCAATACTGCACTGTCACTGCCGCTGGATATTCAGGGTACCGCCTTTCAGCAACAGGTATGGCAAGCGCTGCGGGCAATCCCTTGTGGTGAGACGGTGAGTTATCAGCAACTGGCCAGCACTATCGGCAAGCCGAAGGCGGTGCGTGCCGTCGCCAGCGCCTGCGCGGCGAACAAACTGGCCATTGTGATCCCGTGTCACCGTGTAATCCGCGGCGACGGTGCGCTTTCTGGCTATCGTTGGGGAATAACGCGCAAGGCGCAACTGTTGCAACGTGAAGCCACCCGCGAGGAAACATAATGCTCGATCTCTTTGCCGATGAGAAACCCTGGCACGAGCCGCTGGCGTCAGGTGCGGTGATTTTGCGGCGTTTTGCATTTGAATCCGCACCCGCTTTACTGCGGGCAATCGCGGCGACAGCCAGGCAGTCGCCGTTTCGCCAGATGGTCACTCCAGGCGGCTATACGATGTCGGTAGCCATGACGAATTGCGGCCATCTGGGCTGGACAACGGATCAACATGGCTACCTCTATTCACCGGTCGATCCCTTAACTGGCGCTCACTGGCCGCCATTACCCGAGGTCTTTGCTGAGCTGTGCCATCAGGCGGCAACGGCCGCAGGCTATCCTGATTTTCAACCGGATGCTTGCCTTATTAATCGCTATACGCCGGGGGCAAAACTGTCTTTACATCAGGATAAAGATGAACCTGATCTGCGAGCGCCTATCGTCTCTGTTTCGCTGGGCCTGCCGGCAATTTTTCAGTTTGGTGGCTTACGGCGCAACGATCCCTTAAAGCGAGTATTGCTGGAGCATGGTGATGTGGTGGTATGGGGGGGAAACTCGCGGCTGTTTTATCACGGCGTCCAGCCTCTCAAAACTGGCTATCATCCATTGACGGGGGATTGTCGTTACAACCTGACGTTTCGCCAGGCAGGTAAAAAAGAATAAAAATAAGAATTATTATTGCTGTGAGCGAAGAGATGTTTAAACTGCGGGCTGTTATTACTTGTCCGGGTTGTTTGCATGGAACTTTTACTTCTTGTCTGGCGGCAGTATCGCTGGCCATTTATCAGCGTCATGGCGCTCAGCCTTGCCAGTGCCGCGCTGGGGATTGGGCTGATTGCGTTTATCAATCAGCGCCTGATTGAAACGGTCGACACCACGCTGATGGTGCTACCGGAGTTTCTTGGCCTGCTGCTGTTACTGATGGTCGTCACCCTCGGTTCACAGTTGGCGCTCACCACGCTGGGACACCACTTTGTCTACCGTCTGCGTAGCGAATTTATCAAACGTATTCTGGACACTCACGTCGAGCGTATCGAGCAAATCGGTAGCGCCTCGTTACTGGCCGGTTTAACCAGCGATATCCGTAACATTACCATTGCCTTTGTGCGCCTGCCTGAGCTGGTACAGGGGATTATTTTGACCGTGGGGTCGGCGGCGTATCTGGCCATGTTGTCGACGAAAATGCTGCTGGTGACGGCAATCTGGATGGCAATCACCATCTGGGGCGGATTTGTGCTGGTGGCGCGGGTGTATAAACACATGGCTACCCTGCGTGAAACCGAAGACAAGCTGTACAACGACTACCAGACGGTGCTGGAAGGGCGCAAAGAGCTGACGCTCAACCGTGAGCGTGCAGAGCATATCTTTAACCAGCTGTACGTCCCGGATGCCAAAGAATACCGCCACCATATTATTCGTGCTGATACCTTCCACCTGAGCGCGGTCAACTGGTCGAACATCATGATGCTGGGCGCCATTGGCCTGGTATTCTGGATGGCCAACAGTCTGGGCTGGGCGGATACCGCGGTGGCGGCAACCTATTCGCTGACGTTGCTATTCCTGCGCACGCCGTTGCTCTCCGCCGTTGGCGCGCTGCCGACGCTGCTGACGGCTCAGGTGGCGTTTAACAAGCTGAATAAGTTCTCCCTGGCCCCCTTCAAGGCAGAATTCCCGCGGCCAACCGCATTTCCGAACTGGCAAACGCTGGAGTTGCGTGACGTGGTTTTCCACTATCAGGATAATGCGTTCTCCGTTGGGCCAGTGAATCTGACCATTCGTCGTGGTGAACTGATCTTCCTGATTGGCGGTAATGGCAGCGGTAAATCCACTCTGGCGATGTTGCTGACCGGGTTGTACCAGCCGCAGTCTGGTGAGATTTTACTCGATGGCAAGGCGGTTGCTGTCGAAAAACCGGAGGACTACCGTAAGCTGTTCTCGGCAGTGTTTACCGACGTCTGGCTGTTTGACAAACTGCTGGGACCCGAAGGCAGAGACGCTTCTCCGGCGCTGGTCGCGAAGTGGCTGGAACATCTGCAAATGGCGCACAAGCTGGAGCTGAACGACGGGCGCATTCTCAACCTGAAGCTGTCGAAAGGGCAGAAAAAGCGAGTGGCGCTGTTGCTGGCCTTAGCGGAGGAGCGCGACATTATTCTGCTGGATGAATGGGCCGCCGATCAGGATCCGCATTTCCGCCGGGAGTTTTATCAGGTCCTGTTACCGCTGATGCAGGAGATGGGCAAAACCATTTTTGCCATTAGCCATGACGATCATTACTTTATTCATGCAGACCGTTTGCTGGAAATGCGTAATGGGCAATTGAGTGAACTGCTGGGCGATGAACGTGATGCGGCTTCGCGTGATGCGGTGGCTCGAACAGCATGATCCCACATGCCGCCGGTTTTTTATCCAGCCGGCGGCCTCGTTTATTGTTATTTACATAATTCAGCATCATGATTGATGATATTTCATATCATGGATTTATGATTGATGTCCGTAATAAACAAAAACAGCGCCAGGCTACGTGACGAGGAACGTGCTCGTCTTATCTGGCTACTGACCACTGATAAAGCCATCATTTCAACATTATTGGGTAAGCTTACCCTGGCTGAGCAATATGACGTCGGTACGTTAGCCGACGATATTGCTGAGGTAGGGGCACTGGTGGCGCATCTGCCGCCACCCGATCTGGCCGATACCCTCGAAGCACTGCCCTCCGAAGAGCGTCACGCCCTGTGGCGACTGGTCGAAAGTGAAAAACGCGGCAACGTCCTGCTTGAAGCATCAGAAAATGTGTGGGATGACCTGATCGACGAGATGAGCGACCGCGAGCTACTGGATGCGCTGCAATATCTCGACATCGACGAACAGATTTATCTGGTACAGCATTTACCCCGTAACCTTACCGGTCGACTGCTGGCATCACTGCCTGCTGAAGAGCGGGCGCGCGTACGTCAGGTGCTGCACTACGAGAAGAATCGCGTCGGTGCGATCATGGAGTTCGAAGTCATCACCGTACGTCCGGACGTGACGCTGGAAGTGGTGCAGCGGTACTTGCGGCGGCTGGGAAAAATGCCGGAGAACACCGATAAACTCTTCGTAACCGATCGCAATAAAGTCCTGGTGGGCGAACTGACGCTAACCTGTATTCTGCTTAATGACGTGCAGCGTAAAGTCAGCGAAGTGATGGAGGATGATCCGCTGACATTTTCTCCGGAAGATATCGCCGAGAACGCTGCGCGTACGTTTGAACGTGATAACCTGGTCAGTGCTGCGGTGGTTGATCCCTCTGGCAAACTGATGGGACGCTTAACCATCGATGAGATCGTCGATGTGGTTTATGAAGAAACTGATACCGATCTGCGTCGAATGGGGGGCTTAAGTGCCGAAGAGGACGTATTCGCTCCGGTCACTAAAGCGGTAAAAACCCGTTGGGCGTGGCTGGCAATTAATCTCTGTACCGCCTTTATCGCCTCGCGGGTAATCGACGGTTTCGAGCACACCATTTCACAACTGGTGGCACTGGCCTCGCTGATGCCCATTGTGGCAGGGATTGGTGGTAATACAGGTAATCAGACCATCACCATGATCGTCAGGGCGCTGGCGTTACAGAATATTCAGCCCGGCAACCTGACGTTTCTGATCCTGCGTGAGATGGGGGTAGCGCTGATCAACGGCCTTGTCTGGGGCGGAATCATGGGCGGCATCACCTGGTGGCTGTACGATGATATGGCGCTGGGCGGCGTGATGACCCTGGCGATGATGCTCAATCTGCTGATGGCGGCGCTGATGGGCGTTATCATTCCGATGACGATGGTCAAGCTCGGACGCGATCCGGCGGTCGGCTCCAGCGTCATGATTACCGCTATCACCGACACCGGCGGATTCTTTATTTTTCTGGGTCTGGCGACGCTGTTTTTGATGTAGACGCCCGTTTCCCTCTGACGATGCGCGGCAGTATCAACATCGTAACCACGCCGGCAACCACGCCAATCGCCAGGTTGCCGGTAGAGACTGTCGCGGCGACGGTAACCAACATTGCCAGCGTTTCGGCGACCGGCATGTTGGCCAGCGTCGAGGGTTGGATGCTGTGCCAGCTAAACGTTTTCACCGCCACAATCACCATAATTCCCGCCAGTACTGACATCGGTATCTTCGCCATCACCTCGCTGAGTGCGGTGACGAGCAACAGCAAGACCAGCCCGGCGGCGAACGTCGAGACGCGGCTGCGTCCTTTACCCATCTCAACGTTGACAATCGTTTGACCGATCATCGCGCATCCGGCGATGCCGCCATAAAAACCGGCCAGGATATTGGCTACGCCTAGTCCAGTGCTTTCACGGTTTTTATTCGACGGGGTGACCGTCAGGTCGTCAACCAGACGGGCGGTTAACAATGACTCCATCAACCCAACAAAAGCGATGCTCAGCGCGCAGGGCCAGATAATGGCTAACGTTTGCAGGTTGAGTGGTACGAGTAACTGCGTCAAGCCCGGCAGACCGCCGCTCATTGAACCTTCGTCACCGACGGTTGGTAACAGTTGCCCGCTGGTGACAGTGAACACAGTCAGCAGCACGATGGCGATAAGCGGCGCGGGGATTGCTTTAATAAACCGCGGAACCCACAGCACAATCAGCAGCGTAAGGACGAACAGCCCCCAGATTAACGGGCTTTTACCCCAGAAATGCGGGACCTGGGCAAAGAAAATCAACATGCCCAAGGCGTTGACAAAGCCGGTCATGACTGCCGTGGGGATGAACCGCATCAGACGCGCCATCCCTGATACGCCAAACAGAATTTGAATAATCCCGGCCAGCACCACCGCAGGCAGAATGTACTGCACGCCGTGTTGATGCACCATCGGGCCAATGACTAATGCAACCGATCCTGCAGCGGCGGTAACCATTGCCGGACGCCCACCTAAAAAGGACATCGCCAGGCACAGTACGACCGAGGCTATCAGGCTGACTTTAGGGTCCACGCCAGCGATAACTGAAAACGAAATCACTTCCGGGATCAGCGCCAGGGCGGTTACCACACCAGCCAGCGTTTCACGAACCAACAGGCGGGGGTGGCGTAACACGGTGCGGGTGGTGTGTTCTGCCACCGCGGCAGGGGAAGAGTGTGTTGCAGACATAGTTACTCTCAGGTCAGAAAAGGCCTGATGACAGCAGACCGACAGGCATCCGTGCGGTGAATAGCAAAGCGCAGCATAGTACCCGTCTGACGGGGAGGTTTCCAGAAATGATTGTCAATAACCGTATAAATAATCAACGTATTAATAAC